>JANNSK010000028.1:0-25645 GCA_031402515.1 Alphaproteobacteria bacterium
TCTCCCATCGGGAGAGGTCGGCGAGCAACGCGAGTCGGGAGAGGGCAAAGGTGATTCCGTTTGCTCCGGAGAGGAGTTTTTTACATGCGGATTGGTCAGGCCCACCGGCTTCATTGGCCCGTAACGCAGCGTTTCTGGCCCACGCGAGGCCATGACCTCGATCGGCAGGCAGCCCTCGAAATAAGGCGTATTCTTTTCCCATTCCTTGAATTCGGTTTTCTCGCCCGCATTGAGTGCGGCGATGAAAGCGAGATATTGCTCCTTATCCATCGGGCAGTTGATGTAGTCCTTGCCGTCGCCGCCGGGGCCGACTTTATCATAGCGCGACTGGAACCATGCCTTGCTCATGTCAATGGATTCACGGGCGACAATCGGCGCAATCGCATCGAAGAAGGCGAGGTATTGCTCGCCGGTATGTTGCAGAATCGCCTTCGATAAAGCTGGTGAGGTGAGCGGGCCGGTGGCGATAATGCAGGGGAAATCGGGCAGCGCGGAAATCTCCTCACGCACGAAGGAGATGTTTGGGTGCGATTCCAGCGCCTCCGTCACCGCCTGGGAGAATCCTTCGCGGTCCACCGCCAGCGCGCCACCGGCGGGGACTTTATGCGTATCGCCGCACTTCATAATGATGGAATCCATGCGGCGCATTTCCTCGTGCAGCAATCCGATGGCGTTTTTTTGCCAATCATCCGAGCGAAACGAATTGGAACAAACAAGCTCGGCGCATTTGTCGGTATGGTGCGCGTCGGTTTTTTTGACGCCACGCATTTCGTGGATGACAACCTTAATGCCGCGATTAGCCGCCTGCCATGCCGCTTCCGAACCCGCCAATCCTGCGCCGATGATGTGGAGTTCTTTGGTCATGCGCCCAGCGTTTTCAGCGCTTCGGCGTGGGTGCGCGCATCGCCTGCCGCGATCGCCGCCTCGAAGTTGGTAAGCGTAATGGGCTTGCCGTGCCAGCCGGTAATAAAACCGCCAGCGCCCTCAATAATGGGGCGCAGGGGGATGATGTCGTAGGGTTTAAGGTCTGCCTCAACGACCAAATCCAATCCACCCATGGCGAGTAATCCGTAAGCATAGCAATCGCCGCCATATTGCTCGTCCTTGCATTGTTTGCGTAGCGCTTTGAAACGCTCCTTGCGGCCGGGCGGGAAATAATGCGGCGATGTGGTGGAAATCACCGCATCGGCGACGGAAGCGCAGGCGCGTGTTTTGACCGGTTTGCCGTTAAACGTGGTGGGCTCGCCCTTCACGCCGACCCAGCGTTCATTGGTAATGGGCTGGTTCATGATGCCGAAGATGGGCTCGCCATGATGACACAGCGCGATGAGCGTGCCGAATTGCGGTTTGCCTGCGATGAAGGATCGCGTGCCGTCGATGGGATCAAGCACCCAGACATATTCATTCTCGGTGCCGAAGGATTCCTCCTCCTCGCCCAGAATGCCGTGGTCGGGAAAATGCTGGTCGATGAGCGTGCGCATGGCCTCTTCCGCCGCGCGATCAGCGACGGTGACCGGGCTTAAGTCCGATTTTATTTCGACATCCATCTGCTGGCGGAAATACGGACGTACCACATCCGCCGCCGCATCGGCGAGCTGATGCGCCACATCAAGAAAGAGTGGCAGGTGGCAGGTGGCAGGTGGCAGGTTAGAGTTTTTACTTGTCACTGGTCACCTATCACTTGTCATCCGCCAAAGGCGGGAATGCCGGTAATTGCCCGGCCAAGGATCAGCGCGTGGATATCATGCGTACCCTCGTAGGTGTTCACCGCTTCGAGGTTCGCCATGTGGCGCATGACGTGGTACTCGTCGGAAATCCCGTTGCCGCCGAGCATATCGCGCGCGGTGCGGGCAATGTCGAGCGATTTGCCGCAGGAATTGCGTTTGACGATGGAAATCATGTCCGGACACCAGTCGCCCGAATCGATGAGACGGCCGACGCGGAATGCCGCATGCAGCGCGAGATTAATTTCCACCATCATATCGGCGAGTTTTTTCTGGATGAGCTGGTTGGAGGCTAAGGGGCGGCCAAATTGCTGGCGCTCCATGGTGTAGCTGCGGGCGACCTCGAAACAGCTCTGCGCCGCGCCGAGCGCGCCCCAGGCGATGCCATAGCGCGCCTTGTTGAGGCAGGAGAAGGGGCCTTTGAGGCCGCTCACGTTCAGCTCGCGCTCATCTGGCACGAATACCTCATCCATCATAATCATGCCGGTGGTCGAAGCGCGCAACGATAGCTTGCCGTCGATTTTCGGTGTGCTCAAATCGCCATTGTCGCCGCGCTCGATGATAAATCCGCGGATCGTGCCGTCCTTATGTTCTTTGTGGCCATAAACTTTCGCCCAGACGATACAGATATCGGCGATGGGTGAATTGGTAATCCAGTTTTTCGACCCGCTGAGTTTGTAGCCACCATCGACCTTCGTCGCCCGTGTTTTCATGCCGCCGGGGTCGGAGCCATGGTCGGGCTCGGTGAGGCCGAAGCAACCAATTATTTCACCGGTGGCAAGTTTTGGCAGGTATTTTTGCTTCATTGCCTCGCTGGCAAATGCATCAATCGGGTGCATGACGAGGGAGGATTGCACGGAGAGCGCCGAGCGATAGCCCGAATCCACCCACTCGACTTCTTTAGCCACAAGCCCGTAGGCGACATGGCTCACACCGGCGCAGCCATGGCCCTTGATGGTGGAGCCGAGCAAACCCTGCTCGCCCATCTGGCGCATGATTTTCTTGTCAAATTTCTCGTGACGATTCGCCTCAATGATGCCGGGGAATAATTGCCCGCGCGCGAAGGCCCGCGCCGCGTCACGCACCATGCGCTCCTCGTCGGTGAGCAGGGCGTTAAGGTCGAGCGGGTCTTCCCAGTTCAGTTCGGTTTTCATAGATACCTCTATGCCACTCTTTTAGCGCTATTTTTACGCTTGTCACGTAAATCTGTGGTCTGGATGTACCTTGGAATTGTCACAAAAAGTTCACAAAACTATTGCACAAGCTGTGATATCATAACACCTGATATTAATGAAAGGAGCGCATTATATGAGCAATTCGAGCAGCAAGACTAAAATACTCACGTTGATAGAAGCGGATAAACTGTTTTTGGATGCTGATAAGAAGAATCAGGACACGTCGGCTGTCAGGGTTCAAGAATTGGACGCCGTATTTGCAGAGCGTGGGCGTCATAGCTCCAAGGGGCAATTAAGAATACGGTTGCTTGAGAATAAAGATGGATCTTACACACTCCCCAGTCCACTGACCGTGGTTGACCTAGATAGTAACACGGATGGTATCCCGGAAGTTCGATTGAGATTTGACAATCAATGTAACGGATTAATCGAGGTGCCGATTGGCGAGGATGCGATTAATGCATCCTTGGATCTTAAGAATACGTGCAGCAGTTTCATGAATTTGACGTCAAATGGCGTCTTGGTGGATAAGCCTGGTTCTCAATTGAGTGAAAATCTGGCAAAGGCACTTCTGGATTTGAAAACGATGGTAAAAAACAGTCTGCCATCTGAGCCGACACCTCCGCCGCCATCCTCCAAGGACACTGGTGGACTGATAAAGACCTAACTCTAAACCAGCAAATTGAGAATCGAACCCCGCGCCCAGCGTACGCCGCGGGAGAGGGCGTGCATGGCGTTGCCGATCATGCGGGTGAGGCCGTCGCTATCCGGGATGAAATTGAGGATGGCTTTCGGCGTGCTGCGCGTGTGTGGCTCAGTGCGTGTGGGCGCTTCAATCGCCCCCTGCTGACGAATACGCATCGCCTGTTCAATGAGGGGATTGGTTTTCCTGCGAATCTCGTTGGTCATGGGGTCAGTGTAATCAAAATAAGCCGTATTGGCAACGCCATACCACTTTTGCCATTCCCGGGTTAGCTTCGTCCAAACGCTTTTGCGTTTGGTAACGAAGCTTCATCGGGAATCTACTTAAGAAGGAGATTCCTGCTTTCGCAGGAATGACAAAAGTAAGGTTAAATCCCCAACCCCTGTGGAATCAACCAGTTGACAACCGTGCTGATCTGCCCGCCCTCCATAAGGGAGGGTGCATGGCCAACATTGGGAATGGCCACGGATTCCGCCCGCGGGTGGGTGGCTTTCATCGCGCGTACGGTTTCTTCGCTCAGGATGTCGGACAATTCGCCGCGCAGAATTAACGTGGGCTGGCGGATCTGTTCCCAGATGTCGGTAAGGGAAACATCCGCGACATCGCTGAAATCTTTGCTGGCAATGCGCAGCGGTTCGAGGATGTTGGGGTCGCAGGCGAGCTTGAAGCCGCCTTCTTCATGGGGCAACAGGGAGTGATCGACGAACTCTGTCCAGAGCGTAGGGTCAGTAATGTTAAACGGTGCGAATACAACGCGTAAATACGCATCTGCCTCCTCACGCGTGGCAAAACGTCTTGGCATGCCATGCACATACTCATAAATACGCCCCAGCGCTTCCTTGGGGATTTTCATACCGACATCGTTCAGTACCAATTTGCGGATACGATCCGTGTGTTGCGCCGCGATGATCATGCCGATAATGCCGCCCATCGACGTGCCAATCCAGTCCACCGTGCGGATATGGAAGTTGTCGAGAATGGCAAGGCAATCAGCGGCGTAGCTGGCGTAATTATAATCGGCGATGTCGTTCAGCCACGCACTCTCTCCGCGACCAGCCATCGACAGTGTGAACACGCGACGGCCACGTTCGGCGAGTGCGGTGGCGATATGGTCGAAATCCCGCGCGTTGCGTGTGAGCCCGTGCACGCAGACTACCGTTTTTGTCGCGTTTGCATCGCCCCAGTCGTAAAATACGATCTCGTGCTTGCCTGTGGCGCCGAAGGTATTGGCAACAGCAATGTGATGTGTGCGTGGTTCCATAGTTCTTTCTTGTCATGCCAGCTGAGAGAATTAAAAACGTATCAAATTCCGTTCGATACCAAACCCATCCATAGAAATCTCTGTGGGTTTGTTATCAATAATATCCGCGAGCAATCGCGCCGATCCCGCCGCTTGCGTCCAGCCAAGCGTGCCATGACCAGTGTTCATATAGAGGTTTTCAATAGGCGTTTTGCCGATAATCGGTGGGCCGTCCGGTGTCGAGGGGCGCAGGCACGCCCATTCCTCGACCTTTGAGAAATCGGCGCGGGGAAAAAGCTGCTGCGTGCCGCGTATCAGCGGATCAATCCGCACTTTGCGGATGTCGTGATTGTAACCTGCGAATTCCGCCGTGCCCGCCACCCGCACGCGATCGCCTAGCTTCGTATATACTTGTTTGCGCGTGGAGTCGGTGATGCTGACCGTCGGTGTGAATTCGTTGGCAGGCAGGGTGATGGTGTAGCCCTTCATCGGATAAATCGGCACATGCAGGCCGAGCTGTCGCAGATACACTGGACTATAGGCGCCGAGTGACATCACAACCACATCGAACCCGGAAATTTCCTCGGCCGTGTCGGTGGTGATGTGGGTAACGGTGCTTTTCTTTTTATGGATGCGGGCAATCGGTACGTTGTAACGGAACTTCACCCCATACTTCGCCGCGATCAACCGGGCGAGGCGGGTAGTGTAGAGATAAATATCGCCGGACTCATCAATCGGTACGTGGATGCCGCCGATAATATCGCGTGTGGTGTGGGAAAGTGCAGGCTCCAGCGCAAAACATTCGCCTTTATTCAGGACTTTCTCGCCGCAGACGCCCTTTTCGGCGGCCTTGGTATAATAACGGAATTCGCGTTTATCGGAGAATACGTGCAGGATGCCTTTGCTAAGCTGGTGGCATTCCACATTGGTATCGGCGAACAGTTCATCGAATTTCTTTTTGCTGTAGAGGCCAAGACGCAGCAGCGCTTCATCGTGCTTCTTCGCACGGGATTCGGTGCAATTGAGCAGGAACAAAATCCCCCAGCGGATCATGTGCGGATCGGTGGAAAAACGCAGCACCAGTGGCGCGTCCTCCTGCCACATCCATTTGATGACTTTGAGGAAAGCGTGCGGGTTTGCCCACGGCTCGGACGCCGAATAGGAAAGCTGCCCGCCATTGGCGAAAGAGCATTCGCGCGACGGTTCCGGCTGGCGGTCGATGACGGTGATCTCATGCCCGCGTTTGGCGAGTTCATAGGCGGTCGTGACCCCTAAAACGCCGGCACCAAGTACGCAGATTTTCATCCATCCTCCACACAAAGGTGATGCCAGCTATGAGCCTACAGCTTGTAGCTAGCTGTAGCTGCACGGCTACTAAAGCTTCTTTGCTGCTTCCAATACTTCCTTGGCATGCCCATCGACACTGACCTTGGGCCAGATGGCGGCAAGGTTTCCCGCCTTGTCGATGAGGAATGTGGCGCGGTTGATGCCCATGTATTTTTTCCCATACATGTTTTTCTCGCCCCACACGCCGTAGCGTTCGCACACATCATTACCCTCGTCGGAAGCGAGCGCGAAGCTCAACTCGAACTTGTCGGAAAACTTGCAATGGCTGTCGATGGAATCTTTTGACACGCCGAAAATCACCGTGTTGGCTTTAACGAAATCTTTGGACAAGTCGCGAAAATCCTTGGCTTCGATGGTGCAGCCTGGTGTGTCGTCCTTCGGATAGAAATACAGCACGACGTTTTGCTTGCCCTTGTAATCGGCGAGTTTTGCGCGGCCACCTTTGTCCGATGCCATGTCGAAATCGGGCGCGGCGTCGCCGACATTAAGCTCTGCCGATAAATTTTTTGCTGCTTGGGTCATAACGTCTCCTTTGGTTAGCGTTGCGTGAATTGTCTGTAAGGTCGTGGCATATCTTCTGTGCGGCGGCATGAATGGCATTCTTTTTCAACGGCGGTGATGACACGCCATGCTTCCCGGCGGGCGCGTAATTCGGCGTCCTGCGTGACTGTTTCCAAAGCCTTGAGCATACTATCGGCGAGCGGTTCGTCGAAAAAGAGGCGCGGCAGCGGTTGCTTTGCTTGCATGATAATCCTTTAACTCAGTGTTCCCTGTGCCATTTTGTCGAAGCTGGCCATGACATCCTGTTCAAGCGCCGCGACCTTGGCTTTCAGTGCGTCGAAATCCTCCACACGCATAGCCCCAACCAAGAGGTGTTTCAAGCCTGCCGGTGCATCGTCATTAATTAATCCGCCGGGCGCGGAGAGGCGTAATAAACTGAGCAGGTCCGACAGGAATTTCTTGGCTTCAATCAATGGGTTGCCAACATCCTCGGGAATAAGCTTTTCCATGTGCGCATGTTCGAATACGGCCCGCGCGCTGCGATGCCAGATGGCAGGATGCGTATGGGCATGGCGTAGCACCAGATATTGGGCGATGAAATCGAGGTCGACCATGCCGCCGCGCACATGTTTGAGCGCCCACGGGTTGGTGGTTGGAAATTCTTTGGCGATGCGTGCGCGCATATCGAGCACGTCCTTGAGCAGGATTTTTTCGTCACGCGCTTTCAGTACATGGCGTTTGACGGTGGTCTCGACGGAGGCGGCAAAGTCCGGGTCGTTGGTGGCGGAGACGCGGGCGCGGGTGAGGGCCATATGCTCGTAGGTCCATGCGGTTTTTTCGAAATAATCGTCGAAGGCAGCGAGCGAGGTGGCGAGTGGCCCGTCGGACCCACCGGGACGTAGCCGCGTATCGACTTCATAGAGTCGTCCTTCGCGGGTGAGCAGTGTTAGCGCGGAGACCAGCCGCTGGCTGACGCGATGTAGATGTGCACGCATGTCGGATTCCGTATCCTCGCTGTGGCCATAGAGGAAGACGATATCGAGGTCGGAATCGAAGGTCATCTCTCGCCCGCCCAATTTACCCAATGCCAGCACGGCGAAGGGTGTGGTTTTGGTGACATCGGAAACACGGGCATATTCGGCCCATACTTCCTGCATGGTCGATTGCAGAATGACCTCGGCAAGGTCGGATAAAAAGGCGCCGCTGCGTTTGGGCGTGGTCAGGCGTTTGAGCAGATGCACACCTGCTTGAAAGCGTTTCTCATTGTTGAAGATGCGCAGGTAGCCCATTTTCTGCTCATATGCATGGGCGTAGCGCAGACGGTCGGTGAGAAGATTATCAAGCTCCATTTTGGTTGGCAAATCGACGAAGAAATCCGCTTCGAGCACGCCGTCGAGCAGGGAAGGGTCTTTGCTTAAGGTCTCGCCGAGTGCAGGAGTGGAGCCTAAAATATCGGCGACGAGCTCGAGCAATTCTGGCCGCGAATTGAATAGCGAAAAAATCTGCGCGCCAGAAGGTAGGCGGTCGATAAAGGCATCAAAATAAAAAAACGCGCTGTCGGGATTGGCGGTTTTCGACAAAGCAGTGAGCAGTGCGGGCACCAGCTCGGTAAGTACCTGTCGCGAACGTTTGCTGCGGGTAGAGCGGCGATGGCCGCGATGCCATCCCTGGATAATGTCTGAAATACGCTTGGTTTCGGTATAGCCCATGCGCTCGAGCGTCTTGAGGGTTTCGGGGTCAGCTTCCACCCCGGTGAATACAAGATTGCCGTCGACCGAGAGCGGCGGTTCGGAACCACTCATCGATTCGGAATAGATGGTATGCACGGTGGAAAGTGTAGCGAGCGTGGTTTCGTTGAATGGTTCTAATGCGGCGTATCCCATGAAGGTGCTGACTTCGGCAATCTCCGCTTCCTGCTCAGGCAAACTATGGGTTTGTTCGTCGTTACGCATCTGCAGCCGATGCTCGAGTTTGCGCAGGAAATGGTAGGACTGGGCGAGTAAGTCGCGCACTTCCGGCTTCACTAGTTCATATTCGGTGAGGGCGTTTAGTGCAGCCAGCGTTGCCGGTACACGCAATTCTGGAATACGTCCGCCCCACACGAGCTGCTGGGTGGCGACAAAAAACTCGATTTCGCGAATGCCGCCGACGCCGGTTTTGACGTTATGGCCGGGAAGTGTGATGGTGTGGTCGGTGGCGACGTTCATTTGCCGCTTGATGGAATGAATATCGGCGATGGTAGCGAAATCGAGCGTCTTACGCCAGATGAAGGGAATCAACTCGCGCATGAATGACTGGCCTTCATACATATCTCCCGCGATGGGCCGTGCCTTAATCATCGCCGCCCGCTCCCAGTTTTGCCCAACCGTTTCATAATAGGCGAGCGCAGCGGGGATATTAACGGCGAGCGGGGTGGACATCGGATCAGGCCGCAAGCGCAAATCGGTGCGGAAAACATAGCCGTCCGGTGTGCGCTGCTCCATGATATGGACAAGGTCCTGCGCCAGTCGATTCATGAAATGCTGGTGATTCTTTGCGCCTTTGTAAGGGAGTTTTGCTTGGTCGAACAACACTACAAGGTCGATGTCACTGGAGTAGTTGAGCTCGCGCCCGCCTAATTTTCCCATACCGAGAATCACGATTCCACTGAGCGCTTCTGGTGTATCGGCGTTTGCATCGACGTCGAGTTCACCCTTGAGGACAGCATTAAGCAACAAGTAGCGCAGCACGCGCTTGACGGCTTCTTCGGCGAAATCGGACAGTGCACCGGTGATTTTCGCCAGTGGCCAGAGTTCCGCAACGTCAGCGAGTGCTACCGACAGTGCCATGCGTGCCTTGAGATGACGTAGCTGCTGCATCAATATGGCTTGCGGCGTTTCTTTGAGCGACAAAGTGACAAGTTCAGCCTGTAATATTGCAATTGCCGCATCCGGACCCCCGCTAAAATGCGCAATGATTTGCTCCGGATAACGCGTGAGCAGTCGCGCGAGGAACGGTGAATTTCCGGCGACCGCCCCAATCAGTGCCACCGCTTCGGCACGCTCAAGCAGCGGTTTTGCTGTCTCATGTGCACGCAAGGTCTCAAGGCACGAGGCCGCGTCCGCTTGCCTGCTTGCCATTGGCGGCGCGCTAATGATAACTGTCGATTGAATCATAACGCATTGTCACTACGTATCTATCGATGGTCAAGCCTCTCGCACGCGGTCTGGCATTTTTAAGCCTTTTGTTGCTCCTCACGCTGGGCGGGGTGGGCCTGTGGTTGAAGCAGGATGTGAGAAGGCTCGCCGTTGCCAAACCGTGGCTTCTTGAGGCGTTGAACCCGCCTGATGCGCCGTATAAAATCGATTTCACTGACGTCGTCATCGACTGGCGGCAATTATCGCGTTTTGGCAAACTAACCGTGAACGGTATGGTGGTTACGCTGCTCGACGGCACCGTCTTCGCCACCATGCCCGAGGTGCAAATCGCCATCGATCCATTCGGATTTTTGCCACATCACCGCGCGCTCAATACGATTATTGTCCAGTCCCCACAGATCTATATGTCACGCACCACCGAAGGCGCGATTCGCTTGGGCCTTGATAATGTGGGCCAGTCGCTACCGCTTAACGATCTTATCGGATTTTTCTCCGGCGATGGAAATGGCAAGCAAACAACGAACACAGCCTTACCGTTCCGCGCTTTTGCGCTGGAGAATGCATCACTCACGCTGGTCGATGAAACCGGCGGCGGCCAGTTCTCCAGCCGCAATTTTACCCTCCGCCTCGCCAAACAGCGCTTCAACCATCTCTCCGGCATTATCAATATGCCATTCGTCTACAACAACCGCCCGGGCCGGGCGCATGCGACACTGACGACCTCGCTCACTGGTCGCGACCGCCTGCTCAATCTGGCGATGACCCAGTTTCCCCTTGAGCTTGTCTGCCAATTTGGTGCCTGCACGCCAGAGATAAACGGTTCGGGTCTCATCAGCGGTAAGGCGCGGCTCACCCTCGGTCGAGACAACAATCCAAAAGAAGGCACCGCCACTTTGCGGGTGGAAGCGGGAACGCTGATCGCGACAAAATTCTTTCCTGAGCCGCTGAAGTTGAGTCAGGGGAACATCGTTGCCCGCTTCGGCGATAACGGCAACCATCTGACCATCGAACAATCAAAGCTTGTTTTCGAGGATACCACGCTGAATATCCGCTTGCAGATGCTGATGGCGGGCGACGCCTGGCGGCTCATAATGAACGGTACGGCAAGCAGGCTCGATGTCAAAAAACTCTACAAATACTGGCCGACAGTGTTGGCCGGTGATTCGCGTGAATGGGTGACGAGTAAGCTGAAAGCTGGCTATGCGGCGCGCGGAGAGGTGGCACTCAATATCACCAGCGCCATGTACGATGAAAATAAATTTCCTGCCGCCGCTGTCAAAGCGACGGTCGATGCGCGTGACATCACCACGGAGTATCTTCCCGGATTTCCCGAGTTAAAACACGTCAATGGTATTGCTAAATTCATCGGCGATACGTTGCGGGTGGACGCCACTTCGGGTTCGATGCTTTCTGGCGCCAAAGTAACCTCCGCAACCTTAACCGCCGCCGACCTCCATGCGCCCGGCGCGCCGATGGTGGCGAATGTCAATCTCACCGCGCCCGCGTCCGAGGTCGCCACCTTCCTCGCGCTCGATCATTTCGTGTTCGACGATGCATGGAAGCTAAATCCGGCGGCGCTCAAAGGCAGTATGGAAGCATCGATAAAACTCGGTTTTGATAGTTTTTCCGACGATCCGGCGAGCACTGGCATCAATTTCGACAAAGTCACCTATGACCTCACGGCAAAACTGAAGGATGTCGGCCAGCCAAAACTTTTTGGTGAGCGGGATATTAGCGGACTCTCCGGCACATTGCATGTCGCCAATGATGCGCTGAAGTTTGAAGGCGAACTCGGCGTCAGTCCGACGACTGGCCTCAACTTCGTGCTCACGCAGGATGCACAAGGCCACACCAGCGCCGATATTTCAGGCGCCATACCGCGCAGTGATTTCTCCGTGCTCGGCATTCCTGATCGCAAACAATTCGGCGAAGGTGCGCTCGGTGTGGATGCGCATGTTGAACTCGGCAAGGAGACCATACGCATCGCCCGTGCCGCGCTTGACCTCACCGACCTCGCCATGGAGATTCCCGAATTAAGCTGGAGCAAAAAACGCGGCGAGGCGGGGAAAATCAGCCTCACTCCGCGCGAGGAAGCGAATAGCTACACACTCGCATTGTATGCGCGTGATCTTAAGGCCGACAGTGCTTCACTGAAGCTCGATGAAGCAGGTAATCTTGTGCTGCTTTCCCTGCCCAAGATAACAAGCGACCGCAATGATTTTGCGCTCGATTACAAAACCACGCCGGATGGGTTCTCGGTCAACCTCACCGGCGGCAAACTCGATGCTTCTGCCTCCTACGCACAATCGGATAACGGCCTCCTCGCCGATTTCCCGCCGATTGCACTCACTATCAATCTTGGTGAACTGGTGCTGGTGCCAGAATCACCGCTGCGCGAGGTCAAAGGCAATCTTACCTGCAATAAACAACGCTGCGCCAGTGCCAATCTTTCGGCCAAGGTCGGCGAGAAGGGAACGCTCACCGCCACCATCAGCAAACCGGCGGGCAAGCGTCAATTCCAACTCGCCGCCAGCAATGCGGGCGACCTTTTGCGTGCGCTTGATGTCACCGAGCGTGTGCATGGCGGCAAACTTGATTTGCGCGGCAATTACGACGATGCCAAACAGCCGCCACCCTTCAGGGGCAGGTTGATTATCAATGATTTCAAACTCAAAAATTCCGAGATTTTAGGACGCATCATTGCCGTGGCCTCGGTAACTGGTGTGGCCGATGCATTGACCGGCGACGGTATGAGCTTCGACAAGCTTGGCGCTGATATCAGCCATAAGGCGGGCGTCGTCAATATCACCAACGGCAGAGCAAACGGCGCCGCGCTCGGCATCACCATGGAGGGCAAAGTCGATACGACCACGACGAACCTCACCATCAAAGGCGTGCTTGTGCCCGCCAATATCATCAACTCGCTATTCACCAAGATTCCGATTGTCGGCATCATCGCCGGCAAGGAGGGCGAGGGGCTGATTGCTTTCAATTACAAGGTCGACGGCAAATACAGCGATCCTGAAGTAAGTGTGAATCCGCTATCGGGACTCACGCCCGGCTTCCTGCGCGGCATTTTTGGCGGGGGCAGTAGCGGCAATAGCAAACCCACCGAAACGCCTGACTATCCGGGTGACCGGCCTGCTACCGATAAACCTCCGGTGACGGTGAAGAAGAAACCTACGAATTAGCGCGGCCGTTAGTTGCCACGTGCACCCGCGCAACGTTCAGGCCCGAGTGAGGCTCCACGGCAGCATCCACCGCCGCCACCGCGAAGTTGTGCGGCGCCAGCACGTCGGAAGCATCCGCGCCTTTGTTGTTCTTTTTCTGCTGCTCATTGTAATCAGTCGTTTTGGGCAAGGCCGTTAGCTTTTCGTCTGTGCCTGCCCATTTCGATACAGATTCCCATTCCAAGTATTTGTTTAAATCTTCCTTACTGGATATGATTCTGCCGTAGGTACGTTTTCCGTAGTCCAAGAGGTTCTTATATTGTTCTAGCTGATCAATGGCATCGCCAATTGTCAAAGAACCATCCGTGACGCTTACAGGTACGTCAGGCGCACTATTCCAATTAGTTGGTTTATATAGATTCTCGATTAACGCGATTATATTCTTATCGGTTGGATTGCCCTTGGCGACTATCTGGTAATGGGACGTACGTTGAACAGTTGGCCCGGGAATTTCTATTCTCTCCTGCGCCGTATAATTTACCACATGCCTCATGGCTCCCCAACCATCGATCCAGTGGGCCGAATAGGAGCGATATCTATAGCTTGGCTCTCCCTGTTCCGTGTAGTTTCTGGTCAATTTAATCATATGCAGGGCATTAGCGCTATTATCAGCGCTGTCCCTGAGTACGGTGATTCCAAATTCGCCTTTATGGATGGTGTCGCTCAGTAACCACTGCTTGTCTTGAATGGCGGGATGAGTTTCGGCGGGTTTTTCATGCGCAACTTCCGCGTCTTTTGCCTCAGCGCCGGGCTTCCCTTCAGTGCGTTGACTAGCTGTCGTTCGCCGCCCACCGGTTGGTTTCGCTCTTCCGGTAAATCTTGGTGTTACGCCGCCCGCCATGATTTTCTCCATCCTTTTGTTTAAAAATTAGCTTCAGGTGGGCCTTGTAGCATAATCGCAGCGATAGAAGTGTGAAGATTATGTGACAGTCAGAATTGTTATTAATTAATGGGTTATAAAAATATAATCGTAGAATTTCACAAAAGCTTCACGAAAGTCGGTGTCACCCCATGTTATAGTAGAGTCAGTAACTTAGAGGACTTTGCTTCATGCAAGAAGCCCCCAATGGCATATCGGCGCCGTATTCGGCGCGAGGGCAGCCCGTCGCGCGCGCGACCGGGCAGGAGGATGCTGCATCCAAACATATCAAAACCGAGGGCGAAAAGAAATTCGATACGATTGTGTATCGGCGCTGGGGTTACTACGCGAATGTTGGCTTAAGCCTGCTTGGTGTGTACTGGGTGGAGCGCACAAAATCTGGGCAGCGGTTCATCGACTGGATTGGCAAAAAAGTTGCCAAAACGGGCATCCATGAAGACTGGGCAAAATTCTTCGCGCGCAAATCGTTTTTCCTCACCGGAGGATTTCTCGTTATTCCGCCGATGAAATGGTTGGAGGATAAAAAATCCGATCTGGTGAACATGTACAACCGCGAAATTTATGGGGCGAAGGCTGATTCGGACCCTGCCATCCAGCAATCGGAAATGGAAGTTGCCGCCGCGCCGAAGCAGACATGGAAATCGATCATTACTGGGCGCCTCCTCTCGCTGATTCCGTTCTATCTCACCTATTGGCTGATTTGGGAGGCGGATAGTCCGCTCGGCCGCTTAACCAATCGCAGCGAATTGCTCAAAGGTAAATCGGGCAAGGAGATGGCGGTATTCAAAAAGGCAAAGCCCGGTGAATATGCGCTGGCGGCGGATCAAGGACTCTACGTCGATAAATATATTTCAAAATTTTCGCGCGACATCGGCAAGGTGATTACCGGCAAAGGCAAAGGCTTCGAGGCAGCCGTCGAGAATGAATCCACTTTGCGGGCGGCGTACCGCAAGGTAATGGGCTTCATCGCAAAGATATTCTCGTGGCTGCCGGGCAACGAAAAAGAATTCACTAAAATTGAAGGACTGGCGAAAGCATCGCCGGGCGGTGTGAAATCAGTGGCGGAGCTTGATCCCGCCAAAGCCGTCTCGGCAGCGGTGGACCCCATGCATTCCACCGGCCCCTATTATTTCATCAGCGAGGCGATTACCTCGGCCATTGTCGCCTGGAGCCTGTTCATTTTCACCCGCATCACCGGGCCGTTCTTTGGCAAACAAACGTCGGAGCAGAAAGCGCTCACGCTGCGACCATTCGTGCCGTCGCCCATTCCGGCGCAGGATCAATTGCAAGGCACGGTTTCGTTGCCGCCTGTTATCGATATGCGAAAAGCGCCGATGCCGCCGGAGAAACCGACCAAGCCAGCAACCAGCGTGAATCTCGTGGGGTTGGAGCATCAGCAGTTAGCGCAGTCGCCGGCAGCGCAGATGACTACTTAAAGTTACTTCACCTTCAACAGCGCGTGGCGCTTTTTACCGGCGGAGAGTTTGATGAAACCATCCGCGGTGAGGTCGGCTTTGGTCAGTTTAGCGGTTTCATCCGCGACAGCATGGTCATTCACCTTCACGCCATTGCCTTTGATGAGGCGGCGCGCCTCGCTTTTGCTGGCGGCGAATCCGGCGGCAACGAGCACATCGGCCAGCGGCACATCGAGCGCGTCGATGCGCACTTCCGGTAAATTTTCACTGACGCCTGAACCGCTGAACGTATCGGCAGCGGTTTTTTCTGCCGCCTCGGCTTTGGCGCTTCCATGGAGGAGGGCGGTGGCTTCGGTGGCGAGTTTGATTTTTGCTTTATTGATGTCGCCGCCGCTGAGTTTTGCATATCCGGCGATTTCATCCAGCGACAGTTCGGTGAATAGTTTGAGGAATTTCACGACGTCCGCATCTTCCGTATTGCGCCAGAACTGCCAGTAATCGTAGGCGGAGAGTTTGTCCTCATTCAGCCAGATCGCACCGTCCGCCGTTTTACCCATCTTGGCGCCGGAGGAGGTGGTGATGAGCGGCGAAGTGATGCCGTACGCTTCGCCAAGTCCTGCACGACGAATAAGATCGGTGCCCATGATGATATTGCCCCACTGGTCGGAGCCGCCCATTTGTACGCGACAGTCATGGCGTTTTTTCAACTCAACGAAATCATATGCCTGATAGACCATGTACATAAATTCAAGCAGCGAAAGGTTTTGTTCGCGTTCAAGCCGTAGCCTTACACTGTCCATCGTTAACATACGATTGACGGAAAAATGGCGGCCATAATCGCGCATGAAGGCGACGCTGTTCAAATTATCCAGCCAATCTGCGTTGTTGGCTACAATGGCTGCATTCGATGGTGTGGGGCTTTCATTGTTGCTGAAGGCCAAAAATTTACCGAAAACATCCTTCAGTCCATCCATATTTTTTTGAATATCCGCATCATTCAAAAGTTGCCGTGCCTCATCCTTCCCGCTCGGATCACCGATTTTGGTGGTGCCACCGCCGAGCAAAACAATCGGCTGATGGCCACATTTTTGCCACCAGCGCAGGAGCATGATTTGCAGTAGCGAGCCAACATGCAGGCTGGGCGCCGTGCAATCGAAGCCAATATAGGCGCGTTGCGGCCCGCTTTTCAGTAACGCGGCGAGGCCCGCCTCGTCCGTAAACTGGTGGACAAATCCGCGTTCCTTAATGATTTGTATAAAATCGAGTGACATATATTGCTTCTGTCCCATAAAAACGGCTAAGACAAGTATTATGCAAATGGTCCCAAAATTTCCATGCTGGATTATCGGCCTCATGAGTGGCACCTCCGCCGATGGGGTGGATGCCGCACTTTTATTCACCGACGGTAAGGATATTGCCGATGCCGGTCCCAGCATCACCGTTCCCTATTCGGACGCGCTGCGTGAAGACATCCTGAACCTCATGAAAAATCGCGGCGACCTCAAAGCTACCGAGCACGCGCTCACGCTGGTCCATATCGAGGCCATCGAAAAGCTGCGTTCACAGGTGAAGGAGCCCATCGCCCTCATCGGCTTTCACGGCCAGACCATCAAGCACGCGCCGAAACAGGGCATCACCCGCCAGATCGGCGATGCCAGGCTCATCGTTGAAAAGACCGGCATCGGTGTGGTCAATGATTTCCGCTCGCGCGATGTGCGCGTAGGCGGGCACGGCGCGCCGCTGGTGCCACTCTACCATGCTGCCATTTCCAAGACCTTGCCCAAGCCGCTGATGATTGTGAATATCGGTGGTGTTGCCAATGTCACGTGGCTGGGCGAAAAAGGCGAAATCATCGCGTTTGATTGCGGTCCCGGCAACGCGCTGATCGACGATTGGCTGAACATGCACACCAAGCAGCGCTTCGATGAGCAGGGCCGCATGGCGCTCATGGGCAAGCTCGATGCCAAGCGCCTTGCTGATTTCCAGAATGATGCGTTCTTCAATGAAAAACCGCCGAAGTCGCTCGACCGCAATCATTTCAGCCTTGATCTCGTCGAGGGATTGTCGCCGGAAGATGGGGCTGCAACCCTGACCGCGATGACCGCATCCGGCATCGCTAAAGCTTGCGAACTGGTGAAACCCGCGCCGAAGCAATTGCTGGTCACCGGCGGTGGTAGGCATAATACGACGCTGATTACGATGATCGCTAAATATGCGGGCAAGGAAGTTGCCCCGGTGGAGCATATGCATTGGAATGGCGACGCGCTCGAGGCACAGGCATTCGCCTACCTCGCGGCGCGCAGCGTGCAGGGGCTGGCGCTCACGCTGCCAACGACTACTGGGGTACCTCGGCCGGTAACTGGCGGCGTTTTCTATCCGGGCGTACGCGCGGCCGCGCCCGCAGCTCGCCCATCCGGCGCACAATAAATTCATCCACCGTGCCGGTGAGCGTGTCCATTTGCGTACGGTAATAATGGTCGGCGCCGGGAATCACTTTATATTCCACCTTGGTGCCTTTTTGCGTACGCATTTTATCGACCAGCGTTTGTACCGCCTGCTCGTTGACGATATCGTCGCGGTCGCCCTGGGTGATAATGCCGGAAGCAGGGCAGGGCGAGAGGAAGGCGAAATCATACATATTGGCGGGTGGGGAAACGGCGACGAAGCCTTCGATTTCCGGCCGACGCATCAAAAGTTGCAGCGAAATCCAGGCACCGAAGGAGAATCCGGCGATCCAGCACGATGCTGCGTCGGGGTTTTGTAGCTGTACCCAGTCGAGTGCGGCCGCCGCATCCGTCATTTCACCGATGCCGTCGTCGAATTTTCCCAGTGAGCGGCCCACACCGCGGAAGTTGAAGCGCAGTACGGAAAACCCCTGCCGCGCGAAGCTGGCAAACAGGCGATAGACGATTTTGTTGTTCATCGTCCCGCCGTAAAGCGGGTGCGGATGCAGGATCACCGCCACCGGCGATGCCTTGTCCGGATTATGGTGATAACGGCCCTCAATACGGCCTTCGGAACCTTGAAAAATAACTTCTGCCATGGAAACCTTCGTGATGGATGACGTAGGCGTGTTAATGGAAATTACAAGCAGTTACAATGATTTTATCAGCTTAGCCCTCACCCAAAATTTGCGATGCAAATTTTGACCTATCCCGGTGGGAGAGGTGGCCGTGAGCACGGTCATGCCTCTTGCCTACCTCTCCCAGTGGGAGAGGTCGAAATCGCTCTTTGCGATTTCGGGTGAGGGCCAATTCTTACTAGCCGTAAATGACAGACCCTATATAGTGCGCATTCCTATGAAACCCATCCGCGACGAAATCAACGCCATCATGGCCCGCGACCCGGCGGCGCATAGCCGCCTCGAGGTGATCCTCGCCTATCCGGGATTCCACGCCGTGTTGTTGCACCGCCCCGCCAGCTTTCTCTGGCGTAAGGGATTCCGCGTGTTGGCGCGCATGCTTTCCTATTTCACACGCTTCATTACCAGCGTAGAAATTCATCCGGGCGCGACGATTGGCGATTGCCTGTTCATCGATCACGGACATGGTGTCGTCATCGGCGAGACTTCCATCATCGGCAATAACGTCACGATTTATCACGATGTCACGCTGGGCGGCACGACACTCAGCGCTGGCAAGCGCCACCCGACAATCGCGGATGACGTGATTATCGGCGCCGGAGCACAAGTATTAGGGCCGATTACCGTGGGCCAGGGCGCCCGCATCGGCGCCAATGCGGTGGTGGTGAAGGATATTCCGCCGCACGCGACAGTGGTGGGCATTCCCGGGCGTATCGTCGCCGGAGCGGGCGACCAGTTCACCGCCTATGGCACATCCTCGGACGACGACCCGCACCAGCAGGAACTCGACGCGCTCAAGCGCAAACTCGAGGATATGGAACGCCGCCTCAAAGCCAAAGAGGGCGAGGGGTCAGGGATTTGATTACGCTTGCCGATTCCGCGTCTCAGTCTTCGTCAGATGCACAGCAGAAGTCGGTGGAGACGTGAGCGGTTCTGCATCGTCCAGCGCGGCGTAGTGGAAGGCGCCGGTTGGAGTTTGTTCCAGCAACGATTGCTTCCGCGCTTTTTTATGTTTTTCAAGCGTGTTGTAGAGCGTATCCCATACATCCATATGTTGCTCGCTGCCCTTCCACTTGAGGGGAATTTCGATGTGCGCCTCTACTAATTCATGCACTAGAATAGCTATGCCCTCTAAAAACTCACGATGCATTTTCTCTACATCGTTGAAGCTACCATACGCCCGTCTACTTGTCTCTGCATTGACTGCGCGACTTAATGGGCCCCACCGATTCTCAAAATTCGCAGGCAAATACACATCGCCGATATCCGTATTGATTTTGAGCCATTGGTTTTTCGGATTGGCATCCGTAAAGCGTACAAGCCAGTAGTATTTGCCGTTGGAGGAAACTCCCCGGATAGGAAGGCCATTACTGCCACTGACTTCAACTGGCGACTTACCCGGCGGTGGTGGCAGAGTCTGTATGCTTGTTGTGCTTGCCGAAAGCTCTTTGGATGGTGAGTTACTCTTTTGCCATGCTTCCAGCGTGCTTGGATCACGCTGATCAAGGCGCTGGATCGGCACGCTGTCGCGCGCGGCGATTTTTGCCTGCGCCTCAAGACTATGCACACCATTCAGGATCTCAGGAACGGGTTGGTAGGGCATCAGCATCAGCGATTCGGCAGTGCTGTCCGGCTCGGCTGTGCCATTGGCACGGGCCTGCTGTGCCTTGGCATCGTGCTCGTGCTGAAGTGCTGCGGAAAGTTTCGCCAGCGCATTGACGTGCGGCACGAGATCCTGCGGCGGATGATCGCTCATCTGCATCGTGACAGAAAATTTACTGTTCTCTGCAAGCACACTAAGCACATAACCAGCAGGCCCGTGCAGAAGCTCGCCTGTGCCTCGCGCATTCACCTGATCACTGGTGTGGATCGTATCTCGATGGTCGTACCCATACCGTGCTGTCAGCTGGGTTGCCTCATGATTCGCAGAACCATTGCCGGCACCCGTACGCGCAGGGATCTGGTGTTGCCCACCTGTCGTAGTATGTGTTTTAATGCCGGTTCTGCCTACAGAAGGTACCGATCCGCCTGTCATATATGCTCCTTTTTTGACTCATTCGGCCCCAATCTAGCAGAAGAAATAATCCTGTGTGTGACAGTTTTATGAAGATTTGGGGCAGCATTGCTCCTTAATAACCCTCTTTTAAGAAGGTTATTCATTGCGTCCGGGCTGGTTTTGGGGTATGAGGCGGGCTCACTTAACGTGGGTATCTCTATGATTCTCTCGACCAAAGGCCGCTATGCGGTGATGGCAATGGTGGACCTCGCCGCGCAGAAGCAGGCAGGGCCGGTGACCCTTGCTGCAATTGCCGAGCGTCAGGAGATTCCGCTGGCCTATCTGGAGCAGATTTTTGCTAAGCTCAAACGCGCCGGTATCGTGAGCTCTGTGCGCGGGCCGGGCGGGGGCTATAAACTGGGTAAGGCGGCGGATGAACTCACCATCGCTGAGATCGTGTTAGCCTCGGAAGAATCCATAAAAATGACCCGATGCGGCGGCGAGGTGAAAGTTTGCATGGCCACCAAAACGCGATGCCTTACCCATGATCTGTGGCAAGGGCTCGGCGAGCAGATTCAGAATTATTTAGGCACGCTCACGCTTGAAGATGTCGTGGCGCGACGCGTTAAAGAAGTGGTCAGCAGTCAGTGGTCAGTGGCCAGAAAGTTAGCTGCGACCGGCTCTGATCACCGGCCATCGGCCACTGGTCACTGAAAATGATCTACCTCGATTACAACGCCACCGCGCCTGTCCGGCCTTCCGTGCTCGCCGTGATGAAGGCGGTGGAGTCGCTGCCGCTTAACCCGTCCTCCATTCATGCGGCGGGCCGCCACGCAAAAAAGCTGCTCGAAGATGCGCGGGCGACGATTGCTGGTGCCATTGGCGCATTTCCCAATGAAGTGCTATTCGTAAGTTCCGGCTCCGAGGCGAACAACATGGTGCTGCGTGGGTTCGCTGACAGGCCCATCCTCGTTTCCACCATTGAACATGCCTCGATTCGTAAAACCGGCTCGCTATTAGGTGCTGCCGAATTGCCGGTGGATGCGCACGGCGTACTGAAGCTTGATATTCTGGAATCAAAATTAAAAGCGCTTGGAAAGCCCGCGCTAGTATCCGTCATGCTCGCCAATAATGAAACTGGCGTCATCCAGCCCATCAAAGAAATTGCCGATATCGTGCATGCGCATGGCGGGCTCATCCATTGCGACGCGGTGCAGGCGCTTGGCAAAATGACGCTCGATTGGGGGCTGCTCGGTGTCGATATGCTCACGATCAGCGGTCATAAGGCTGGTGGTCCCATGGGCGCCGCGGCGCTGCTGATTCGCAATGACCTGCCCATTCGCCCGCTGATTACCGGCGGCGGTCAGGAGCTTGGACGTCGGGCAGGGACGGAGAATATCGCTGCGATTGTCGGGTTTGCCGCGCTGGTCAAAGAAGTTATTCATGCCCCGGAAGCAAAAGCTATGGCAAACTTGCGTGATATGCTGGAGAAAGAGTTAACTAAATCAGCACCTAACGCGGCTATCTGCAGCCAAACCGCTGAACGCCTATCCAATACGCTGCAAATCACCATGCCGGGGGTCAAAAGCGAAACCCAGCTGATGCATTTCGACCTTTCGGGCTTTGCGGTTTCAGCGGGATCGGCTTGCTCCTCTGGCCGGATTGAGCCATCGAGTGTATTATCGGCGATGGGGTATCCTAGAAATCTGGCCGAAACGGCTATTCGCATCAGCTTGGGCTGGGCGACGACGGAGGCCGATATCAAGGCCTTTGCGGATTGTTGGAAAACTGCTTATACGCGCCTCGCTACATCGCAGGCGGCGTAGCGTTGAGGCGTCATCCTCGGGCTCGTCCCGAGGACCCATCTGGATTCTCGCAACAAGCGCGAGAATGACGATTTTATAAAGGGTTGATACCCTTGATAATAGTTGACTATAGAACTATGTTATTATACATCGCAGTGCAGCAGAACCACTAGGAAAATTAATGACCACCACCGGCCACAGCTCAGTAAAATACCCCATCTTCATGGACTACCAGTCCACGACGCCGGTCGATCCGCGCGTGCTTGCGCTGATGATGCCGTATTTCACCGAGAAATTCGGCAACCCGCATTCGCGCAGCCACGCTTTCGGCTGGGAAGCAGAAGAGGCATGTGAGCTGGCGCGCGGTCATGTGGCCAAACTCATCGGCGCGGATGCGAAGGAAATCATTTTCACTTCCGGTGCGACGGAAGCCAACAACATCGCGCTCAAATCCGTCGGGCATTTTTATAAAGACAAAAAGAACCACATCATCACCGTCGTTACCGAGCATAAATGTGTGCTCGATTCGGCGCGCCATCTGGAGATGGAAGGATTCAACGTCACCTATCTGCCGGTGCAAAAAAACGGCCTCATCGATTTGAAACAGCTTGAGGCGGCGATTACCGATAAAACACTGATGGTGTCGGTCATGGCGGTGAATAACGAAATCGGCGTGATTCAACCGCTGGCGGAAATCGGTGCGCTGTGCCGCGCCAAAGGCGCGTTCTTCCATGCCGATGCGGCGCAGGCTTTCGGTAAAATCCCGCTCGATGTCGAGGCGATGAATATCGACCTCATGAGCATTTCCGGTCACAAAATCTACGCGCCCAAAGGCATTGGCGCGCTGTATGTGCGCCGTCGCCCGCGCATTCGCCTTGAGGCATTATTCAGCGGTGGCGGTCAGGAGCGCGGCATGCGTTCCGGTACGTTACCAGTACCGATGGTGGTGGGGTTGGGCGAAGCAGCGCGCCTCGCCGGACTCGAAATGAGTGAGGATGCGTCGCGCATCCGCTATTTGAGCAGCAAGTTTATGAAAGCAGTCATGGACGACGTGAAAGACGTCTATCTGAACGGCGACCGCGATCAACGTATCCCCGGCTGTATCAATTTGAGCTTTGCCTATATCGAGGGCGAATCGATGATTATGGCGATTAAGAATCTCGCCGTATCCTCGGGCTCGGCCTGTACTTCCGCCTCGCTGGAGCCGTCCTATGTGTTGCGTTCGCTCGGCGTATCGGAAGAATTGGCACACACATCGATTCGTTTCGGCATTGGCCGCTTCACCACCGAGGCGGAAATTGACGAAGCCATCAAAATCGTGACAGGTTCGATTGATCGGTTAAGGGCGATGTCTCCGTTATGGGAGATGGTGCAAGAAGGAATAGACATCAGTAAAATCGAGTGGGCAGCCCACTAGGAGAGAGCATGGCATATTCAGAAAAAGTCGTCGACCACTATGAAAATCCGCGCAATGTCGGCTCGTTCGAGAAATCGGATGATACCGTGGGCACCGGCCTGGTCGGCGCACCCGCCTGCGGCGACGTGATGAAGCTGCAAATCAAGGTGAACGCGGCTGGCGTCATCGAGGATGCGCGGTTCAAAACCTTCGGCTGCGGCTCGGCGATTGCCTCAAGCTCGCTGATTACCGAATGGGTGAAGGGCCGCCATATCGACGAGGCGGTAACGATTAAAAATACCCAGATTGCGGAAGAACTGGCCCTGCCGCCGGTAAAAATTCACTGCTCGGTGCTGGCGGAGGATGCCATCAAAGCGGCGATTGCGGATTATAAGGCCAAGCATGTGGTGCAGGCGAAGGCATCGGCATAAGGCGAGTTATTGCAGAATTTGTGTTGATTTGCTATAATACAGAGGGAGAAAAACAATGGCTTCGTTTGATTGGTCGCAGTGCAATGAAATAGAGAGTCGCCACGACATTCGGAGCGGCGAGTGGTTGTTGCGAGGCTCTCGCATGCCAGTTGCTTTAATCTTTGAATATCTGGAGTTCGGTGCATCGCTTGAAGATATCATGGAGTGGCATGAAGGACTCGACCGTGGACAGTTAGAGAAAGTAATTGGTTTTGTTGCGCAGAGCTTCTCTTCGCCAGCTGTTCACTAATGCGTATTTTATTTGATCAGGCAACGCCTGTGCCTTTACGCCAATTCTTACAAGGGCACGAGGTGGCGACAGCGTATCAGCGGGGATGGGCGAAGGTTTCCAACGGCGAACTGATTCTGCTGGCGGAAGCGAGCGGGTTTGAGATGTTAATTACCACCGATCAGAATATTGGGTATCAGCAGAACCTTAAAAGTAGAAAAATTGCAATTATGGTGCTTGGCAGCGGCAACTGGAATATCATCAAGGATCATACTCCGCGCATCGTGCAAACGCTTGCTGATGTTGCGCTGGGAAGCTACCACTTCATTGAATTTCCAAAGGAAACCTAATGTTAGCCGCCAGCAAAGCATTATCGTTAAGTGACGCTGCGGCGATTCACATCAAAGCGCTGCTGGATAAGCGTGAAAAACCCGCTGTTGGCGTGCGTATCGGCATTCGTACCCGCGGCTGTTCGGGCCTGTCCTATACGGTTGAATATGCCGACGATATTGGCAAATACGACGAAGTCGTTGAAGATAAAGGCGTGCGCGTGCTCATCGACCCTAAAGCGGTCATGTTCCTCCTCGGCACGCAGATGGACTATGTCGATGAAAAATTCAAAAGCGGGTTCGTTTTCGTCAACCCCAACGAAAAAAGCCGCTGCGGCTGCGGCGAGTCGTTCAATGTTTAATGGTCACCCCGCACTTGTTGCGGGGTCTGGAAAACCGGATGCCGCAACAAGTGCGGCATGACAAGGTGGGGGCTTTTGCTCGACAATCATTTGTGACTACCCTAGAAAGCCGCTTCTATGCTCAGTTTTTTTGAGATTCTCGGATTGCCGGAACACTTCGCCTTTGACGAAAAAGCGTTGGAGAAATCCTATTTCGACGCCCAGCGTGAATTCCATCCGGATAAATTCATCGGGAAAAGTCCGAAAGAACGTAACGATGCTATTCTGCACTCGCAACTCATCAATGAAGCTTACGATACGCTGAAGAATCCGCTGTCGCGCGCCGAGCATTTGTTGTTGCTCAAAGGCTACGAGGTGAATGCAGAGGAAAGCACCTCTATCTCCTCGCCGCTCCTGATGGAGATGATGGAGCTACGTGAGCGCATCCATAATAATGCTGGTGATGGCCGTGCTCTGCTCGATGCGGTGGAAGAAGTCAAAGCACAGGCGAAGCAATGCACCACCGATATCGATGTGGCGTTCAGTGCGGATGATCTGGCACGTGCCGTTTCTGAGACCACGCGCTTGAGCTACCTCATCAAGACGCTCGAGGAAGCTTATGTGATGCTCTACCGCTTCAAATCC
>JANNSK010000029.1:0-3213 GCA_031402515.1 Alphaproteobacteria bacterium
GCGGCGGACCTCGGGGCGATCGTTCTCAGCCAGGGCGTGCAAGGCCGCGCAGAAGTGCTGGTCTACCACCGTTCAACCAAATCGATCCAGAGTTTGAGCTTCACCCGCCTGCCACGCGACCTGCCTACGTTGCTGAAAGACCTCAACGCCCTCTCCCACTACGAACCACTCGCGAACATCACCGGCGCGCCAGTAGATGCAGAAGCATTTGCCGCGGCTACTTACATGAAATTGCGTGTACACCAGCAGCGCGAAGGCCAACAGTCGTCGGCGCGCACGGCAGAGGCGCTGCGCCAGATGCCGCCGGGAGATAAAGCAACCCCCACCTTCAGCCTCCCATCCTTGGACGCCACACTTACCTTCCGCCCGGCCACCAACGGCACCACTGAACTCGTCATCAAAAGCGGCAAGCTGCCCACCGAGTATAATGGTGTCACCACCATACCGCTCGCCAGCGCACGTATACCCGGATCAGAAGCAGTCGCCGCCGCGATGTATGGCCCAATGGTTAGGGAAGCCATCGACGCCGTCGCCCATCACCGCGTACCCAATCCGGAGCGCATCGCATTCGCGAAGGAGCAGGACCTGTCGCTGGTACAGCGTCGGCTGATGGCCCTCAACGATGCGGCAGCGCTGAACGAGGGCGTCGCCCCACCGACCGATGTCACCGCCAAATACGGCAGATCGACCGGCATCCGCCGCATCACGAAAGAAGGTCACCCTTACGAAATCTATGAATACTACAAACCCGAAGAAAACCGCTTCCGCTCTCAGCACGCGGTGATCACGGCAAATGGAAAGACCATCGGCGTGCCCGCCAACGGCATGCACGTATTGGGCGGCGAGATTCACGTATACGACAAAATCGAGGCGAGCGTCGACCTCATGCACAAGATCCTCGCGCGTGGTGGCGAGGTGCCGCAGGACATCTCCCGCTTCACCGCGCCGGAACAGGTGGTGGACAGACTGCGCAGCAACCCGGTTTTTTTCACCCATCACCCGGCGTTGAACCCGGAAGCGAGCAAACCTTTCATGCTCATCAGCAGCCGCAAAGGCGAGGTGCAACAGACGTTACTCGAACGCTTCGGAAAAAGAATCGGTACCGACGATTCCGTGCGCAGCAGCGACGAAACGCAATACGAACGCCGTATGGACCCGCACGGCCATTACACGCTCGTCGCGTATATCCGCAACAGCGTGCAGAATCCGAACGGCGAAGTGATTGTCGCCGCGCCCATCATGAGCGATTTCCCGTTGCAGTCGCAGTCCGATGGGCAAGTGCCACGCAGGGGTATCGTTTCATCCACAGGCGTGCATAAAATCGCTGAATTATTGGATACCATCGTTCGCCGCGGCGGCACGGTTCCCGGTTTTGTTCCCGGCACGTCTCACAGCACCGTGGTCCGCGAACTGAAAGACACCATACACGACATGCCCGACCACGCGCCGGTGATAAAAAAGGAATCATCCATAACCGGCACGTCACGTTTCGCGTTCGCCACACCCGAATCCATTACCCCGGCCCACACGCCCGATGCACGAAGCATCGCCACCACGATCACCCGTAAACTCTAGGAGCACACTATGTCGATGTCACGCCTGCCACTGTCCAAAATAAGCAAACCCGTCAACAAGCCACGCAGCAATCTGCCACATGGCACACAGCATGAGGCAACACCACCGTCGACTGCCGCCACCATTGGCCGAACCTACCACGCCCACTATCGCCGCGGGCCCCACCAGTCCGAGCAGGATATCGTGCTGAAACTTCAGCAAGTGCCCTTCGCAACTGGCGGCGATGTATTCCTGCTGGTAGGCGAAGTGCCAGATGTTGGCGCTCAAACGATCTGGGTCGAGTTACCCGTCAACGGTAAGCATCGCAGTACGCCTACAGAACAGGATGTCCGTGATACTATCAGCGCCTTTGCCGCACTGATGGAACGCGGTGGTGAAGTGCCGCAGAATCTGCGCGCCAACATGCCTGCCGCCCGCATCACACGCATGCTCGCCCGCCGCACGGAAGCGCTGCCAGAGCGCACTGTCTGGCCGATTACCAACGCCTCGGCAAAAGCGGAGGAAGGATCAACCCACCTGCTCACCTACAAGCTTCATCCGCAGGATAGCAGTGAAATTTCCCAGACACTGCACCTGATACGCAATCCGGGGGCGGATAATCATTTCGCCCTGTTCGGCTACGTGAAGCGGCCGGATGGTTCTTGGTTGCGCATCGTCGTACCCGCCAACAAGAAAATGTATGACCTGCCGACCGAAAACTCGGTGAGAGAGTTGGTGCAAAGCATCGGCAGAATGCTCGAGAGCGGCAACCCGTTCCCGAACCTTGCCCGCAAGGCCGAACTGGATGCCGACGGGTCTCGTGAGTTTCTGGATAAGGCCGCCAAGGCGCCACGCGCCATTCCGCACGCCGCATTGGAAGGCTTCGACACACCCGCATCGCGCTTTGCCGTCTCCTCATGGGAGAATGGCGCGCACGGCACCCCCCACCCATCGCCCGAGGCGCGCCCGCCAGCACCACGTTCACTCAACGGTTAATCAGGAGTACCCACCATGCCACCCCCACCCATCCGAGGCAAAGGCGGTAAAGCTCCCACCGGTCATGGGACGAGTGGGCATACCGGCGGCTATACGCCCGCCATCGGCGGACGCAAAAAAGATTTACCAAAACCCTTGCGGAATATCGAAGACATCGACCTTGTCGGCGACTGCGATGGTGGCATGTTTGCCATGACCTACACCAACCCGTTTAAAGACGGGCTCACACTCTACGTCAGCAGCAGCAAGCTGCCAACTGGCGTGCCGCACATCGCGATCCATGTTCAGCACTTCTTTAAGGATGCGGCGGAAACACCGACAGCACTCACCGATATCGTTAACAAAACACTAAATGCCATCGAACATGGGGCTATCAAAAACGGTGCCATCACAATTATGAATTACGATGGCGAGCACACCGTACAATTCAAAGACTATCACTTCATGGGCCAGGGCTACGATGATGTTGTCAGCAGCCTCGCAACCATCGCTCAAAACCCAGCGCTGCCAAAGCCGACACGCAACCAGCGTGCGGCGATGTCGCTTGGTCAGTGGATCGACCTCGACATGCCGGGATTTAACAGCGGACAAGTCAACCATTCGTGGGGCTTCTATACGTTCAAACGGCTCGAAACCGCCGAACATGGGTATTACTACCAGATA
>JANNSK010000030.1:0-38255 GCA_031402515.1 Alphaproteobacteria bacterium
CTGCGCTTGGCGTCGCGGAAATACATGGAGAGGGCGAAAGCGCCGAGACACACCAGAACCAGGCTGATGACCGCGAAATAGCGCAGGGAGGAGAACATAGGCGGGCAGCTTAGCAAAGATTTCAGTAAAAACAATAGAATACGGGAATACGAGAATACGGGAATACGAGAAATTATGGGTTTGTACGCATAGCGCACTTCCCGTATTCCCGTATTCCTGATTCTCGTATTCCAGACAGCTTGACAAGCCTATCCCCCCCCATTACAAGGCAGCCTCCTTAAAATGCATGAGGTAACGCCATGGCCATGAAACGTACGTACCAACCGAGCAAGCTTGTCCGCGCGCGTCGTCACGGTTTCCGCGCGCGTATGGCTACCAAGAATGGCCGCCTGGTCCTCGCCCGCCGTCGTGCTAAGGGTAGAAAAGTACTCTCAGCTTAACGATAAGCGCGGTATGCTGCGCCAGCTTACCATCACCACCTTAAAAAAACGCGCTGACTTCCTGCGCCTGAACAAGGGCAGCAAGTATATCACGCCGTATTTTATACTGAGATATGCCCCCTCGGGCGGCGAAGATTGCCGCGTCGGCTTCACCGTTACCACCAAATGCGGCAATGCGGTGGTGCGCAACCGCATCAAGCGTCGCCTGCGCGCGCTCACCCGCGATCTGATGCCGAAGGCAGCCACGGCAGGCACCGACTATGTGCTGATTGCCCGCGCCGAGGCGGCGGACAAATTGTGCCATGATGATCTCGATACATTGCGCACATCGTTTGCTGAGGCCTTGGAAAAGATTCGTTGCAAGCCATGAGACTCATTTTTAAAGCACTGGTTCGACTGTACCAGCTGGCCATCTCGCCCTTCTTCCCGCCCGCCTGCCGCTTTACGCCGACCTGCTCCGCCTACGCAAGCGAGGCGATGGCGCGACATGGGGCTTGCAGAGGGGGATGGCTTACCCTAAAACGCCTTGCCCGTTGCCACCCGTGGGGTGGCTCGGGCGATGATCCTGTTCCCTAACGCACTGCAAGAAGAAGAAAATGCATCCTCACTCTCCCGTCGGCGGCCCCGAAATTCGTAACATGGTTATCGCGGTGGTTGCCGCGACCATCATCATGTTTGGCTGGCAATATTTCTACGAGCGTCCGCGCCAGCTTGCGGTGGCTGAAGCCCAGCAAAAAGCAAACGATGCGGCGGTGAAAGCCAAAGCGGCGGAACAGCAAGTTGTCGCTGCGACGGAAACAACGAAAGCCATATCTATTCCGCGTTTGCCGATTGCGACCGATCGCTTGCAAGGATCGCTACCGTTGGTTGGTAACCGCATCGATGATTTAACGCTGGCCACGTACCGTGAAACAAAAGACGACAATGGCTCGGCGGTGAAGTTGCTAACGCCGCTGCCTTCCGAGCAGGCCTATTTTATTGAGGTAGGTGTGCTGCCCGGCCAAGGTATCGGGGCAGTGCCAGACGCCACGACACGCTGGCAGGCGGATAGCGCGAAACTCGGTGCTGACAAACCGGTGACTTTACGCTGGAGCAACGGGTCTGGGATCACGTTCGAGAAGCAGGTATCGCTCGATAAAAACTATATGTTCACCGTGACGACGACGGTAAAGAACAGCGCGGCGGCTTCGGTTTCCATCTATCCGTACGGGCTCATCAGCCGCAACTATGCCGATACCGGCAAGCATGAATTCTTCATGCATGAAGGCCCGCTCGGCGTGATGAACGACGTGTTAAGTGACGTCAAATACGAAGATTTGCGCGACGACGGTAATCAGGAGCATAAAGCGGTCAAAGGCTGGCTCGGCATTACCGATAAATTCTGGCTCACCGCGATTATCCCGGATGCGGCGGCCACGTTCGATGCCGGATTCAAAACCTTCAAGCGGCAGGAGCACGATGCCTACCAGGCCGACCTGCGCGGCGAAGAACTTTCCATTCCGGCAGGCAGCGAAAGAAGTTTCACCGTGCGTGTGTTTGCCGGTGCCAAAGAAGTCAAACTCATCGATAATTACCGCGCTGAATTCGGCATTCCGCTGTTCGATCGCGCCATTGATTTCGGCTCGCTCTATTTCCTTACCAAGCCGATGTTCCTCATCTTAAGTTACTTCTATGGGTTGGTCGGCAATTTTGGCATTGCCATCCTGCTGCTCACTGTCGGTATCAAGCTGCTGCTGTTTCCGCTGGCCAATAAATCCTTCACTTCGATGGCGCAGATGAAACTGCTGATGCCGCAGATGAACGAGTTGAAGGAACGCCACAAGGACGACAAGCTGAAAATGAATCAAGCGGTGATGGAAATGTACCGCCGCGAGAAGGTAAACCCGATGTCGGGCTGCCTGCCGCTGCTGGCGCAAATCCCGGTATTCATCGCGCTGTACCGCGTGCTGTTCGTCACTATCGAAATGCGCCACGCGCCGTTTTACGGCTGGATTCACGACCTTTCGGCGCCCGACCCCACCACGATTTTTAACCTGTTCGGCTTGGTTCCGTGGGATCCGCCATCCTTCCTGCATATCGGCGTACTGCCGATTGTCATGTGCGTCACCATGGTCATCCAGCAAAAACTCAATCCCAAGCCGACCGACGAAGTGCAGGCGATGGTTATCACCTACATGCCGTATGTGTTCCTCGCTTTGTTCGCCAACTTCCCGGCGGGACTGATTATCTACTGGGCGTGGAACAACATTTTGTCGATCCTTCAGCAACTTTACATCAACCATAAGCTCGAGAAGAAGGGGCTGAAGTGACACCCCCGCTCACCGAAAAGCTCTTCGCGCGTGAAGCGAAGTTCGTTGCTGGTGTCATCATTATTGAACAGATGCCAGTACTGACGTTACCCGAGATCGCTTTTTGCGGTCGCTCGAATGTCGGCAAATCGTCCCTGCTCAATGCGCTGATGAATAGCAAAAAAGTGGCGCGCACCTCGCGTACGCCGGGCCATACGCGCCAGCTCAATTTCTTTAATCTCGACGATGTTCTGCACCTCGTCGACGTGCCGGGCTACGGTTACGCCAAAGCGCCCAAGCACGAGATCAAACGCTGGCAGAATTTGCTGATGGATTACCTGCGTGGGAGGGTTCAGCTCGCCCGCGTGTTCCTGCTTATCGACGCCCGCCACGGTGTCACGCCGGAGGACGGCAAGATGATGGCGATGCTCGACGATATGGCAGTTTCCTACCAGCTGGTGATGACCAAGGCGGATGAGGTGAAGCCGGAAGCCTTGGAATCCATGCATAAAAAGGCGATGGCCGCCGCTGTTCGCCATCCGGCGGCCCATCCGGACGTGCTGGTGACGAGCGCCAATAAGAAACACGGGATTGACGCGCTGCGCCTGGCTGTTATAGACGCGCTAGCAGGACGAAAATAATGGAAATCAAGTCGCTCAAAACGAAGGAACTATTGCTGCGCACGGCGAAGACCGTGTCGGAGGCGTTGCCCTATATCCAGCGTTTCGGCGGCCAGACGTTTGTCATCAAATACGGTGGCCACGCCATGGGTAACGACCGCACGGCGGAGACTTTTGCGCGCGATATCGTGATGCTCAAAACTATTGGCATCAATCCGGTGGTGGTGCATGGCGGCGGCCCGCAAATCGGCGCGATGCTCGAGCGGCTCAAAATCCAAAGCTCGTTTATTGACGGGCTGCGCGTGACGGACGAGCCTACAGTCGAGATTGTCGAGATGGTATTGTCCGGCGCCATCAATAAGCAGATCGTCAGCGCCATCAATCAGGCGGGCGGGGTCGCCATCGGTATTTCCGGCAAGGATGGCGGCCTAATCACGGCTACCAAACTCCGGCGCACGAAAAAGGATCCCGATTCGAATATCGAGAAAGTGCTTGATTTGGGCTTCGTCGGCGAGCCGACAAAAGTGAATCCCGAAGTCATCAAGAACATCACCGCTTCGGGTATGATCCCGGTAATCGCACCGATTGGTATGGGCGAGAACGGCGAGACCTATAACATTAACGCCGACACGGCGGCGGGGGCGATTGCCTCGGCCCTGCAAGCTAGCAAGCTGATGATGCTGACCGACGTGCCGGGGATTTTAAATAAAGACAAAGACCTTATCAGTGTCATCAGTCAGAAAGAAATTCACGCGTTGTTGGATGACGGCACCATCACCGGCGGCATGATTCCTAAAGTTGAAACCTGTATGGATGCATTGAAATCCGGCGTCGGCGCTGCGCATATTTTGGATGGCCGTATCCCGCACGTGCTATTGATTGAATTGTTTACCGAGCACGGTGCAAGCACGATGATCAAAGGCTAAGCAGGTATGCAATATGACGCGCATGGAATTAGTGGCAAATAACTCTGATCTGGCGGCAAGCTGCCTCAGTTTTACTGCCCTTTCCGAATCGGGTAATTTAGAAGACTTACGTTACTTCAAGAAGCGACTGAAGAATACCAAACGATTTGTTGCGCTGGCTCTTGGTACCCAAAGCTATCTTTTTGCCCCAGGCGGTTATGTAGCCTATCATGGCCGTGCCAGTATGCAGGAATGGAATGTCATCTGTGAAACGAAGCGCAGAAGTCAAGGACGCGATCATCTCGACAAATTATTGCAAGATGCTGTCGTCTCGGCAGGGCATCCTTTGTACGCCGAGCTAACGCACGAGTATCTGGATTATTGCCGACGCTGGCAAGTCACTCCTTCTGCTCATCATCGCGCAGTTGATTTTTGGCTACTCTCTGCGACTGACTCGGGAATGAGTTACCCCGATGAGGTGGTAGAACCCACAATCTATTATGAAGGGACAAGGCGGCGCGTTGAAGTCAATTCCTACGAACGAGATGCTGATGCACGCGCTGCCTGTATAGCCCATTACGGTAATCGGTATGCTTGCGAAATTTGTGGCTTCAATTTCGGAGATGCCTACGGTTCACTCGGCAACCAATACATCCATGTGCATCATCTGGTACCCCTCTCTACCATAGGACAGAGCTACAAAGTAAATCCGAAGAAAGACCTCATTCCAGTTTGCTGTAATTGCCACGCAATGATCCACCGTCGTAAAGGCTCAACGCTGTCGCCCGAGGAGTTGAGCAGATTGGTAAAATGCAAGACTGCGATCTAAGCGTGCACCACCAAGTGCCTTAACTCCTCCACAAGCTTTGCATATAAATTCCGCTTGAAGGGCACGATGAGGTTGGGAAGTTCCTCGATATGCACCCAGCGATATTCGGAGAGTTCAGGCTCGTGCGCTTCGAGATCGATTTCCGATTCAGGGCCGGTGAAGCGCAGGGCAAACCAGTGCTGGCGCTGGCCGCGATATTTGCCGCCCCAGATTCTGGGTATTAATTCGTCCGGCAAATCATAGAGCAGCGGCTCGGCGGTCTGACCGATGATGGTGACGCTGCTGATGTTGGTTTCTTCTTTCAGTTCGCGCAGTACAGCCTGTTCTGGACTCTCGCCTTTATCGACGCCGCCTTGCGGCATTTGCCATGCTTCAGTCGTCATGTCGATACGTTTACCCACGAAGACGAGCCCATCGCGGTTGAGCACCATCATGCCTACACCAGACCGGTAAGGCAGATGTGTAAATTGACTCAATGCCCGCCGCCAGATTTCTTTTTCGCTTCCGGCGCTTCGGGAGTCTGTTCATAGACGCGGTAGATTGCTGAAAGCGGGGCCAGGGTAATGGCGGGCTTATCCTTGAGCCACTCAGCCAACAGATCAAGCGTTTGCGGGCGGGCGCTGGCGACGATAATCAGGTTATTTTTCTCGGCCGAGAGGTCGGCGATGCCTTTGAGCTTGCTACGAATGAAGGCGGCGGAAGGGGTGGAGTCGAGCAGGATGTCGGCGCGGCGCACAGCGTCCTGCTTCTCCTTGTCGGGCACGACTTGGTCGAGGCTGCGATTGGCGCGGGTACACAGGAGCAGCAGCCCCCGTCCGGTGATTTCGGTGAGTGCGGCGTTCCACGGTTCCGCATAGGCGGCGATGGTTTCTTCCGGCCCCAGCACCATGCCCACGCTGCCCACGGCAGTACCCATCACCTGCTGCACGCGCGAGATGGCCGCTGTGGGTGAGTGCGTGCCTAAAAGACCTAAGGGGCCGGGGTCGTCTTGCGGGTAGGTTTCGCTCACTGCGGGTAGCGTACTCCACACTTCGTGCCCGTCGTTACGTAGTGCCTCAATGGAAGCGGCCGCCTGCCCGGCATAGGGCGAAACGGCAACGCTGACTACTGCGGGCAGCGCAAGAATTTTGGCGAGCGCTTCGTTGCTGAATCCGGCATCGGTGATGAGGATGGAAACCAAATGCTGCTCCTCGCCGCGAGCAAATCCGCGTCCATAAAGCTGCGCGGGGGTCAGGCCTTTATCGGTGCGCCGGGGCAAGGTGAGTTTGCCAGAAGTCTCGACCGCTTCCGGCGCCGGTGCTTTGACCAGACTGTCAGGCCCGCGGGCGACGGTTGGCATTTCCGTTACTTCCGGCGTATCGCGCAAGATGGGCAGATTTTCAGAAAGAATTGCAGTCTGGGCAGGCTCCTCCTCCGCTGCGATCGGCTCGCCAATATCGGGCGCTTGTGTGTCATCCTCTTCTGCATTGCCAAGATCAACGGCTTCTTCTTCGCCTGCGTCGAGACCGGAGACTTCGCCGGTTACCGCATCAATGATGACGCGCTGGTGTTCGGCATTCGCCCGCTTGGTTTCGGATATCGAGAGTTCGCTGAATGCACCGAAGCTGATAATACAGCCAGCAAGGAGTATCACACAAACTGCCACCAACGGCAGCAGAAGGCGGGGAAGGCTCGCATGAAAATTCCGAAGCCGCCCCATGACTTATCGCTCCCTATTTTTTCTTTTCAGGAGTGGGCGTAGATGTCGCCGTAGTGGCAACGGGTGCTGTGCCAGTATTGGCCGGCGCTGGCGTGTTGCCCCAGTTGAGCGTTTGCTGGTAAATCGACACGGCGCGGATAAGGTCGAGCGCCCGGCTGAGTTGGTAGTCGTCCGCCGCACCCGGCTCTTTATCTTTTGCTAGCGATTCCTTTTCCTTCGCGGGTTTGCCTGAGGCTTTGCTTTCATCCTGTTCATTGTCGAGATGGCCCTTGAGCGATGCTTCCGAAATATCCGAACCGTTGTTCTTGATGAGCTCAACCTTCGCCTGCGCTACTTCGATATCGGGCTCGATACCCTTGGCCTGAATCGAAACGCCGGATGGCGTGTAGTAGCGCGCGGTAGTGAGGCGTATCGCGCCATGACTGTCGATTGGGATAACCGTTTGCACCGAGCCCTTACCGAAGGATTTCATGCCGAGCGCGACGGCGCGTTTGTGGTCTTTCAGTGCACCCGCGACGATTTCGGACGCCGAGGCCGAGCCTTCATTGATGAGCACAACCATCGGCAAACCGCTGGTGATATCGCCGGCGGTAGAACTATAGCGGCGAGAATCCTCGGGTTTCCGCGAACGGGTGGAGACGATTTCGCCATGGTCGAGGAAGAGGTCCGACACCGCAATCGCCTGGTCGAGCAGCCCGCCCGGATTGTTACGCAAATCGAGCACGACACCTTTAAGTTTGGTGCCAATGGTTTTTTTCTGCTCCTCGAAGGAAGCCTTCAGCGCATCCGACGTATTTTCTGAGAAGGAACTGACGCGTAAATAAGCAACGTCTTCTTCAGCGCGGCTTTTTACCGATTTAATTTTGATGAGGTCACGCTTCATCGACATTGGAATCGGTTCTTTCGCTCCTTCGCGGATGACGGTGATTTTCACTGTGGTGCCCACCGGCCCACGCATTTTCTCCACCGCATCGTTGAGCGTCATGCCCATAACCTGCGCCCCGTCAATCTCGCTGATATAGTCGCCAGGCTTAATACCCGCTTTGGATGCTGGCGTGTCGTCGATGGGGGAAACGACCTTGACCAAGCTGTTTTCCATGGTGACTTCGATGCCAAGCCCGCCAAACTCGCCCTTGGTTTGTACTTTCATTTCGTCAAACTGCTTTTGCGTCATGTAGGAAGAATGCGGGTCGAGCGAGGTGAGCATGCCATTGAGCGCCGACTCGATGAGCTTGTCATCGGCGGTTGGTTCGACATAATCGGAACGCACGCGGTCGAACACTTCACCAAACAGGTTGAGCAATTCATAGGTGGAAGTATCGCCGACCGCTTTGGCGGTAGCAGTGGGTCCGCTTAACGCATAGCCACCCGCCACGAAGACGAGGGTTGTGGTGACAAACAGCAGGCGGCGGGGAAAACGCATATCGTTCCTAGGCATAAGTGTTCATCTAGCTTTTCGCTAATCTCCGCCCGACATTAGCGAACCAGTCCGCAGGGTCAATAGGCTTGCTACGGTCTCTGAGCTCCACATAAAGCTCAGGCGCGGCCTGATTGGGCATGGTTCCCACCGGCTCACCCTTGCCCACCGTCTGATTGAGGCCAACCTGTATGGCGCCCAGCCCCGCCAGTAGCGAGATAAAGCCGTTACTGTGCTTCAAAAGCACCATCCGCCCATAATCGCGGAAAGGCCCGGTAAAAACGACCTCGCCATCATACGGGGCGACGACCGTGCCGCCTGGACGGGCGCGCAGTACCATGCCGCGCCAGGTCTCGTTCTCGTTCTTCTTTTCACCGAAATTATGGATGACATCGCCCACCGCTGGTGTGCGCATGTTACCCTTGGCACCGACAAAGTCGCGCGACTCGCGGGATTTCTTTGCGGCGGGTTCACGTGCTAACTTGCCCAGAAGGTCCTGCAGCGAGTGTGATTGACGGGAAAGTTCGGCGACGTGCGCCTCGGCCTTCTCATGGTCAACCGCAAGTTTTGTTTGTGCGGCCTGACGTGCCTCGAGTTCTTTTTTCAGCGTTTGTTGTTCCACCGTGAGCTGGGTGCGCTCCCTGCCAAGCTCTTCCCGTTGCTTGCCGACGCGAGTTTTCAGCGTCTTTAATTCTTTGAGTTGTCTCTTGAGTTCCAGCGCACGTCCGGCTAGCGCTTCGTTGGTATTTTCTAGCACGCTTGCCGTGCGCAGCATGGTGTGGAGATTATCCGGATCGGCGAACATTGCCGTCGGCGGAATGCGATGCAGGGCAAGCAGGCTTGTCACCGTATCGGCATATTCCTGCTTGCGTATGTCGAACTCTTTTTGTTTTGCTGCGAGCTCGCCGCCAAGGCTTTCTACCTTGCTTTCCTGAGTAGAAACGCGCGACTCGGTTTTCTGCAAACTCTCGGCCAGCGCTGCCGACCGCACGGCCAATTGATGCAGCTCGCGCGCATTTTTCACAAGCTCGGCGGCGAGCGCGGCCTCGTTTTTTTTACTGCTGGCGAGGTTCTTGCTGACCTCGCTCAATTGTTTATTCGCGCCAGCGGCGGAGGCTGTCGTTACCATGACGAGGAACAAAATGCTAAGCCACCGATGCACTTTTGACCAACGCTAAAAGGTTACGCCCCGTCATCGCTTTGGGCTGGGCGAGCCCAAGCAAGGCAAGCAGCGTGGGCGCGATATCGGCAAGGATGCCGGAGGGAAGCTTGGTAGGACCTTGAAACTGCGCATTCATAATAAGACACGGCACTGGGCTCAGCGTGTGCGAGGTGTGGGGCTGACCCTCAGCTGAATCATGCATGCATTCGGCATTGCCATGGTCGGCGGTAATGAGCAGCGCCCCGCCCGCTTTTTCTACTGCTTCTGCCAACCGCCCGAGACACACATCCACCGCCTCGACCGCTTGCATCGTTGCCTTGATGTCGCCCGAATGGCCGACCATGTCGGTATTGGCGTAATTGACCACGATGAAATCAAACTTCTTCGATGCAATCGCTGCGACCAGTCTGTCCGTTATTTCGTATGCCGACATTTCCGGCTGCAAATCATACGTCGCAATTCTTGGCGAAGGGACGAGGATGCGCTCTTCGCCTAGATAAGGCTCCTCGTGCCCGCCGCTGAAAAAGAAGGTTACATGTGCGTATTTTTCTGTCTCGGCGATACGCAGTTGCTTCATGCCCGCCTTCGACACCAACTCGCCGATACTGTCGGTAATATCGTATTGCGGGAACAGCGCAGGCATGAATGTATTCAGTGCGTCGCTATATTCCACCATGCCAAGCGTCGCGGCGAATTTCACCACGCGCGTGCGTTCAAATTTGTTGAAGTTAGGGTCGAGCAATGCAGTAAGAATCTGCCGCGCCCGGTCGGCGCGGAAGTTGGACATGAGTACGCCGTCACCGTCTTTCATGCCGCGATAATCACCAATGACGGCGGGCAGTACGAACTCATCGGTGAGGGTTTTCGCATAGGCGGCATCGATAGCAGTCTGCGCAGCGGGTGCCTTTTCGCCGTGTGCGCTGGTGAGCGCCAGATAGGCTTTCTCAATACGTTCCCAACGATTGTCGCGATCCATCGCGTAATAACGGCCGCCGATGGTGGCGATGGGTGCTCGTGTGTCTTTTTGCAGCCAGTCAATATAACTGAGCGCGCTTTTGGGTGGCACATCGCGCCCGTCGAGGAAGGCGTGGATGGTAACCGGCACGCCCACTGCAGCGACGAGATTGGCCAGTGCGGCGATATGCGACTGGTGCGAATGCACGCCGCCATCAGAGAGTAGACCCATCAGGTGGCAGGTGCCGCCGGATTTTTTGAGCGCAGCAATGAAGTCGGCAAGTGCGGCATTTTTGGCGAGCGACCCATCCGCAATCGCTTTGTCGATGCGCGGCAAATCCTGCATCACCACGCGCCCGGCGCCGATATTCATGTGGCCGACTTCGGAGTTGCCCATTTGTCCTGATGGCAATCCGACATCGGCTTCCGACGCACCCAACGTGCCGAACGGGTACTGCAACCGTAGCCGGTCCCAGTTGGGCGTGTGGGCCTGAAGGATGGCGTTGTCCTCGTGTCCAGCGCGCTCCCCCCAACCATCGAGGACGCAGAGTATGACAGGTTTGGGTCGTTGTGTTGGCATAATGTGACAGGTGGCAGGTGGCAGGTGACAAGCAAGGATAGACAATGAAAGGTGGCCGCGCAACCTGCCACATGTCACATGTCACATGTCACTTGTCACCCTCTAATGCCCCTCGTGATACGGATGTCCGATGGTGATCGTATAGGCGCGGTAAAGCTGCTCGGCGAGCATTGCGCGTACCAGCTTGTGCGGCCAGGTGGCAGCCCCGAAGGCAATCACTTTATGGGCGCGTTTGAGTAATGCGGGGTCAAGCCCGTCCTGCCCGCCAATGGCGAAGACCATGCGTTTGACGGAATCGCCATGCGCTCGTGTAATGAGTTTGGCAAATTGCGGGCTGGATAATTGCTCGCCCATGCTATCCAGTGCGACGAACCGCGTACCGGTATCGAGCAGCGCGACGAATTTTTCTGCTTCCCGTTCGCGACGTTGTTCCGAGGGGAGGGCGGCCGGCGCATCGGCAATTTCTTTGAAGGTAATATCCCAGCGGTTTTTCTTGAGATAGTCTGCCATCAGCTCTGCTTCAGGGCATACTTTGGCTTTGCCTACTGCGGCAATGAGGATTTTCATCGCTCGCTGGGGATAGATATCGCCCACATTTTTTCGATATTATAAAGGCGACGGATTTCCGGGCGGAAGATGTGCACTACTACTGAGCCGGCATCGATCAGCACCCAGTCGGCGGACTGCTTGCCTTCAATTGAAAGCACATGCACGCCTTTTTCCTTGAGCGCGCGCGCCACATCGTCGGCGAGCGAACTCACATGGCGTTGCGAGCGGCCAGAAGCCACAATCATATGGTCGGCGAAGCTGCATTTATCGCCGATATCAATCGTGACGATTTCCTCGGCTTTCATATCATCCAGTGCCTTGACGATGATATCGCGGCGCTTAGCAGAAAGGTCGGACAGTTTGGTTTTGGGGGCCTTGGTTTTGCGTGGAGCGCGGGTTTTTGACTTCGTGCTTGTCGCTTTTTTCGTACGTTTGATTGGAATGGGACGCTCCTTATTGCTCAGTTTTCATTATGTCGTACGAAAGCCTCACGGCCAAGCGTTTTTCTTAAATGGGTGGCCGATTGCTTGTGGCGCGGAATAATCAGGTAAGCCCATGAAGGCGCTGGTATATATGCCAATTTCCTCGCTTTATTCGCGGCGATCCGGTGGCATTTCTGGGAGAGCGCAAACCGCCCATGCAGGCCTTTGAATGCATAGGGGCTACGGTCGAGGATGGCGATGGCGACTCGCTGCACAATATCCCGCCATTCCCGCCAGCGGTGGAAATGGCTTAAGTTATCCGCCCCCATCAGCCAGACAAAGCGCGTGCGCGGATGACGGCGTTTCAGGAAGCGCAGCGTGTCGATCGTATAATGAAGGCGATGCCTCAATTCAATATCCTGCACATGGATGCGTGGGTCACTCGCCATTGCATACGCGCTGGCGAGTCGGTCAGCATAGGGCGCAAGTTCTTCGGATTTTTTAAGAGGATTTTTCGGCGAGACCAGCCACCAGACTTCATCGAGTTTAAGACGCTTCAACGCTTCGCGCGAAATATGCAGATGGCCTTCATGTGCAGGATTGAATGAGCCGCCGAGAAGTCCAATCTTCCTCATGTTAACCCGTGCGCATCGCCCCACCGGGCTTCTTGGTGGTGATAACATATTTATAGGTGACGAGTTGCGCCGCACCCACGGGGCCGCGCGCATGCAAGCGGCTGGTGGAGATGCCGATCTCGCCGCCGAAGCCGAATTCGCCGCCATCGGCGAACTGGGTGGAGGCGTTGACCAGCACGATGGCCGAATCGACTTCGCGGGTGAAGCGTGCGGCGGCTGCTTTGTCCTCGGTGATAATCGCGTCCGTATGGTGTGAGCCGTACCGGGCGATGTGGGCGAGCGCCTCATCAAGCCCCGACACTACTTTCGCCGAGACGATGGGGGCGAGGTATTCCGTGCCCCAGTCGGACTCCGATGCGGGTTTGATCCGCGCATCGAGTTTTTGAATTTGCGCGTCACCACGCACTTCGCAGCCGCCATCGAGCAAATCCTTGATGATGGCCATGCCATGCGATGGTGCTCCATCAGCGTCGATCAATAATGACTCGGTAGCGCCGCAAATGCCGGTGCGGCGCAGCTTGGCGTTATGGGTTATCGCCACCGCGGTTTTAAGGTCTGCAGCCGCATGGATATAGGTGTGGCAGTTGCCTTCTAGGTGCTGGATGGTGGGGATGCGTGATTCCTTAAGCACGCGCTCGGTGAGCGATTTACCGCCGCGCGGCACGAGAATGTCGATATGTTCCACCATGCCCATCAGGATACCCACCGCTTCGCGGTCGGCAGTGGGGACGAGCTGTACGGCCTCTTTCGGCAAGCCTGCCGCGGTCAGCCCTTCATGCAATGCTTCAGTAATCGTCAGCGAGGAGCGCAGGGACTCCGAGCCACAGCGCAGGATCGCAGCGTTACCGGATTTGATGCAGAGCGCTGCCGTATCCGCCGTCACGTTGGGGCGCGCTTCATAGATGATGCCGATGACGCCGAGCGGTACGGCGATTTTCTCGATATGCAGACCGTTCTTCTCCACGTCCCATGATTCCAGCACGCGTCCCACCGGGTCGGGCAAGGCGGCCACTTGCTCAACGCCTGCCGCCATCGCTTCGATACGTGATTCGTTGAGCATCAACCGGTCGAGCATTGCTTCGCCAAGTCCGGCTTTGCGCGCGTCATCCATGTCGGCGCGGTTGGCGGAGAGGATGGCGTCTTTGTGTGTGCGGATGCTTGATGCTGCTTTGCGTAGCGCGCTGGATTTTTTCTCCGTATCGGCAAATGCAATGGTACGCGCGGCCTTACGCGCGGCGTCTCCGATTTCGTGCATCTGTTTCGCAATACTCATTTGCGCGCACCCTTCTCATCCGCGCGGCCAGTGACGACACGCGTGTTGCACAGCTGGTCGTGAATGCCAGTGCGTTCGGAGGTAAACAGGATAGGTGCAAACCAGAAAATCACCAGCCCGCCGGTTAGTGCCTGGCCGATTTGCGGTGAAAACAAGCTGGAATAGACAGGAAGGCTGGGCAGGAAATAGGCGATATAGCGCTCGAGTGCAGCTGCCGTGTCGAATGGTTTGCGATTCATGCGCACGACATGGACGGAAAGCAGCCGCTGGCCGACGGTTGATTGCCAGCCAGAGGAAAGGCAGAGTGTGTGGTAGGCCGCATCGAACAGAAAGGAGAGGATGCTGGTCAGTCCGCCCGTGCCCAAATTCGCGATGAGGAACATTTTGGGTAGGAGCAAAACCAGCGTGTCGAGCAGGTAGGCGAAGAAGCGCTCGAGCCGTCCGGCATACTGGAGTTGAGTCATTTTCATATGAGCGCAAGGTCGTCGCGGTGGATGAGTGTGTCGCGCCCTTCATAGCCCAGAATGCCTGCAATCGCACCCGTCTTTTTGCCCATGATGCGTTTGGCTTCCTCCGCCGAATAGCCGCTAATGCCGCGCGCAATCAGTGAGCCGGTGGCATTCTTCACTGCGACCGTATCGCCACGATCAAACTTGCCCTCGATACTAATGACGCCGGCAGGAAGCAGGCTTTTTCCCTGGGTGAGCGCGCGTTCAGCGCCTTCATCGATAATCACCGTGCCTGCCGCTTGCATCGAAGTTGCAATCCAGTGTTTGCGTGCAATTTGGGGCTTGGTAGTGGCGACGAACCAGGTTGCCTTGCCGCCCCCCATCAGTTTTCTCAGTGCATGCATGTCGGAGCCTGCTGCAATCGCCATCGAGCAACCGGCGGCCATGGCCATCATCGCCGCGTCGAGCTTGGTTTTCATACCACCGCTGGAGGCACCCGAGGCGGCGTCGCCGCCCATGGCGAGGATTTGCGGTGTAAGCGTGTCGACGCGGGGGATGAAGGTGGCGTCCTTCGCTTTGCGCGGGTCTTTCGTATAAAGCCCGTCGATATCCGAAAACAGCACGAGGATATCGGCCGACGTCATCACGGCGACACGGGCGGCGAGCCGGTCGTTATCGCCAACTTTGATTTCGGCGGTGGCGACCGTGTCGTTTTCATTCACGATGGGAATGATGCGGTGCGACAGGAGTGAAGAAAATGTTTCGCGTGCGTTGAGGTAGCGCTGCCTTCGTTCCGAATCATCCAATGTGAGCAGAATTTGCGCCACATGGATATCGTGCGTGGCCAGCGCGCGGCTCCATGCCTGCATCAATAGCGGCTGGCCGACGGCCGCTGCAGCTTGTTTTTCCTCGAGCGTAATGGACTCAGTGCCAAGGCCTAGCAGGGGACGGCCGAGTGCGCCAGCGCCTGAGGAAACAAGGATGATTTCTTTGCCTGCCTCGTGTAGCTCGGCAATGTCTTCCGCCAGTGCGGCTAGCCATTTGGTGCGGGCGCGTGCGGCGTCGATATCGGCGACAAGACTCGAGCCGATTTTAATGACGATGCGTTTGGTCGATGTGAGTGAAGGAAGTTTTTTCTCGCTCATAGCGACGCCTCTTCCACGAGTGGCTTGTTCTCCTTCTGCTGCAAACGGTACTCCTCAATCGTGTGCATCATTTCGGTGAGCAGGTCGGGGATGCCCTCGCGCGTTGCACCCGAGATGGTGTAAATGTTCTTCTTGGTTGCTTTTTTCAGCGCTTTCTTTTTGTCGGCAAGTTCGTCCACATCGATCGCGTCACATTTGTTGAGGGCGATGAGTTCGGGTTTGTCCATCAACGCCGCATCATGCTGTTTGAGTTCCTTGCGTACGGTTTTGTAAGCGGCGACAACATCCTCCTGCAACGCGTCGATGAGGTGCAGCAACACGCCGCAGCGCTCGACATGGCCGAGGAAACGCGTGCCGAGGCCTTTGCCTTCGGCGGCGCCCTCGATGAGTCCGGGAATATCGGCGAGCACGAATTCGCCGTCGCCATGGCGTACGACGCCAAGCTGGGGGGCGAGGGTGGTGAAGGGATAGTCCGCAATCTTTGGCTTGGCGGCAGAGGTGGCGGCAAGGAACGTGGATTTGCCCGCGTTGGGGAGACCTAGCAAACCCGCATCGGACAGTAGTTTTAGTTTCAGCCACAGCCAGCGTTCTTCACCCACTTCGCCATCGGTCTTGGTTTTGGGTGTGCGGTTGGTGGAGGATTTGAAATGGATATTGCCGAGCCCGCCTTTACCGCCTTTCGCCAGTACGATTTCCTGACCCATTTCGGTAAAATCAGCGAGCAAGGTTATTTTGTCTTCGTCAAAAATCTGGGTGCCGAGGGGAACATCAAGATAGATATCTTCCGCCGATTTGCCGTAGCGTTGCTTGCCCATGCCGTGGCCGCCCTTGCTCGCTTTGAAATGCTGCTGATACCGGTAATCGACGAGTGTATTCAGTCCGGATGCGGCGCGCATAATGACCGAGCCGCCGCGCCCGCCATCGCCGCCATCGGGTCCGCCCTCGGGGATAAATTTCTCCCGCCGGAAGGAGACGCAACCCGCCCCGCCGTCGCCGCTACGGATGTATACTTTTGCTTCGTCGAGAAATTTCATGGTTATCCCCTACCATTGACACCATTCCCGTGAAAGCAGGAATCCACCTGCTTATTAAGAAAGGTGGATTCCCGATGAAGGCTCGTTTCCAAACGCGATGCGCTTGGACTCGCCTAGCTCGGGAATGACGGAGTGGGTGGTTAGGCGCTTTTAGCGACGACGGAAACGACGTTCTTGTCGCCCATCTTTTTCGAGAACTTCACCGCGCCATCAACCACCGCGAAGATGGTGTAATCGCGGCCCATATCAACGCCCGTACCGGGGTGATACTTGGTGCCGCGCTGGCGGATGATGATGTTGCCGGCAACGACGTTCTCGCCGCCGAATTTCTTCACGCCAAGGCGCTGGCCCTGTGAATCGCGACCGTTTCTGGAACTACCACCCGCTTTTTTATGTGCCATGGTTTAACTCCTTATGCTTTCTTCGTAGCCGGTTTCTTCGCGGCCGTGGATGGTTTTTTCGGCGCGGCTTCTTTTTTTGCAGTCGGTGCAGCAGCCTTCGGCGCGGCTGGTTTGGTTTCTTTCCTGGCAATTGGAGCGGTAGTCTTCTTCGCCGCAACCGTTTTGGGCTGCGAGGAAGCCAGCGACGTGCCGTTCAGCGACACGTTGGTGACATATAGGGTAGTCAGATGCTGGCGATGGCCATTGAGGCGGCGATAATTGTGACGGCGCTTCTTTTTGAAAATCAGAACTTTATCGCCTTTACCCTGCTCAATGATCTGGGCTTCGACTGACGCACCCGCAACATGCGGCGTGCCGATCACGATTTTGTCGCCCGAAAGCGCCATAATTTTGTCAATCTTTACGGTGTCGCCAGCCTTGCCCTCGAGCTTTTCGACTTCAACGGTATCACCTGCGGTTACACGGTATTGTTTGCCACCGGTTAGTATTACTGCGTACATAAAAGCGCCCGTTTCTCTGTTTTAAAGGAGGCGGGAATATAGCGGCCACACTTGCCCTGTCAACAGCAAACATAACCCCCTAAAACAGGCCGTTTTTCTTGCCAAACCGGCGGTTGCCGGGGCATGGTGAGCCCATGCAGAAAACCTTCGTGCCGTTCAGTACACTTGTAAAGACCGCCCTTGTGGTGACCTCCCCGGCCCTCCTGATGCTGGGGCTTTACGTGATTTTAGGGGCGCTTACGCTGTCCGAACTCATCTATGCCTATGTGGTCATTTTCGTGGCTTCGGCCCTTCTCACCTACCCATTTCTCTCGAATGTTTCGGCACTTACCCATTACGTGAAGGAGCTGGCACAGGATAAACGGGTGCAGGCGCCAGACCTATCTTTCATCGGTTCGGCGGCGGAATTGTCGGAAGCCCTGCGCCGCCTGCAGTCCAGCTGGGATGTCAAACGCAAGCAGATGGAAACCATCATCACCGAGCGCGAAATCCTCGTCGATACGCTGCCCGACATACTTATCATGGTGAATGACGAGAAGAAAATCGTACGCACCAACCGCGCCGCCCGCGCCATTTTCGGCCAGAACCTTGCAGGCAAGCAGCTGAAGGACGTCATCCCCAACGCCCACCTCCTCGATACGCTTAACTCGGTGATTCAGGATTTGAAGGGCCGCGAAATCGAGTTCCGTATCGAAGACCCGGTGATCCGCGATTTCCTCGCCATCATTGAACGCTTCCCGGTGCCGACTGCGGGCGGCATTTCAACCATCATCACCATGAACGATGTGACGGAGCTAAAGAGTGTAGAACAGATGCGCGCCGACTTCGTGGCCAACGCCAGCCATGAAATCCGCACGCCACTCGCCTCCATCAAGGGTTTCATCGAGACGCTGCTGGGTCCGGCGAAGGACGACGAAAAAGCCCGCGAGGAGTTCTTAAAAATCATGCTCGAGCAGGCCGATCGCATGCAGCAGCTGATTCACGACCTGCTCTCTTTAAGCAAAATCGAAATGAATGCGCATAGTGTGCCGATCGACCCCATCGATCTTGCTGGGCTTGTGCGCAAGGAGGCCGAGCATCTGAAGCGGCAGGCGGCGACGAAGAACCAGCGGCTCGTGCTCAATATCCACGACAACCTGCCGCCGGTCAAAGGCGAAGGCAACGAGCTGGCGCAGGTCATTTACAACCTCGTCACCAACGCCATCAAATACGGCCATGCCGATTCGGATGTGACGGTAACGGCAAAAGTAACCACCGAACTGCCGCAAGATTTGAACATGCGTAACTTAACGCGCGTAGTCGCACTTTCCGTGAAGGATCAGGGCGAGGGCATCCCCAAGCAGCATTTGCCGCGGCTGATGGAGCGCTTCTACCGTGTCGATTCTGCGCGCACACGGCAGGTCGGTGGCACCGGCCTCGGCCTTGCCATCGTAAAAGGCATCGTCACCCGCCATCGCGGCGCCATCACCATCGATTCCGTGGTGGGCGAGGGCTCAACCTTCAGCGTCTACCTGCCGATTTTCGAGAGTTAGGCCGGGCGCGGCCACCAAGGTTTTCTCATTATTTTATAGCGACTTGCTAATTAATTGGCGCGGCTTTTCCGCAGCCGATTGTCACAAAAAATTCACATAAAAAGTCACTTTTGTTAATGATTTATTAACAGGGGGGGCCATACTGCAAGCTATACACCGTCGCGCGGTGCGATGGTGGTAACGCAAAAAAATAGGGAGCAAACGATAAGCAATGCAGATGAAGTGACAATGACTACCGATGAGGACGGCGTACAACGTTTTCAGCACGGCCAAACAAGAGTATTAATTGAACCTGTAAACGTTATCGCGTCAGGTGGGCCTATTACGATAGGCAAGGATGAGGTAAGTGTACGGTTGAAGCCCTCAGACGAGAAAGAACAAAACGCACGTGTTTTGCTTGACGTCAACGGTAATGGTAAGGCGGACGATGGCGAACTCGTTGTTGAAATACCAGCCATGGGAAATGTTGGAGTAAGCCGGGTTCGGGTTTTGGCATCTGACATAAAATATGATTACGTGCCGCCTGCCCCTCTTCCAGAAGGCTGGATCTTCGCTGATGCCGTCAATCGCGATCGGGAAATACAGAAAATTGGTTCTACGTTGAAAGAGAAAGTAGTTTTGTTGCGCGATAACAAGGACCCCTCTCCCGGCCAGATTGATGAAATCGGGAATCTGGCAAGGCAGTTAGTGGGAGAACACCAAGGGTCTAATAATCTGACACCATAGTTTCTATCATCAGCAACAATTTCAACGGAGGAATTTCAAATGAGTGATACACCAAAAAGCGCACCCAAAGGACATGAGTTGGGCTATATTGAAAGCTGGTGGGAGCCCATTAAGCGGTGGTTGGACGATCAGTTGGGTAATACTGATAGGCGTATTTTAGGGCCGTCAGCGGGAACCTACGCGGACGTCACGGTATCCTCCCATGTAAATAAAGGTGTTGTAGGAGCCAGTGCGTTCATAGATACGGACCACAATGGTAGTTGGAGCGATGAAGGTAAAGACTATGGGTTTGTTATCGGGGCCGACGGAAAAGGCGCTGTTATATTGGAAGGCCATGGTAAAGCGACACTTAGTGAAGAAAAAACAAAAGAAATGGTGGAATTAATACATTCTGCAACCAAAGATAATATTCTGACGGTTGAGGAAGCAGACGAAATCACTCAGAAGGTGATACAGGGATTTTCTTTTACAGATACTCAGTTAAGCAAAAAATAGCGGGCGCTGGATGGCCCCAAGCCGTTAACCTACCTAGTTAGCGTTTCTCGAACTGGCTGGCGTATTTATCCAGCAGGCGGCGGATCATGGTCTGGTAGCCGACATCGTGCTTCTTCGCCTCGCGACGGAAAAAATCCACGCTGCGTTTGTTGAGGCTTAAGGTAATTTTCTCCTTTTCCTCCTTGAAGATGAGTTCACTCGGCGGCGGCAGGAAATCGGGGATGACCCGAAACTCCATGGGTTCATCAGTGTACCGAACTTTTTTGCGCTTCATAAGCCCTCCTACCCTTTCTCCAATATCCGGCACCGATAATGCGAATCGTGCCACTGCGTTCAACAAATCTTACCGTCATCACGCTTCCTTCAACTTGTCCCAAGCAATAATAACGCGCTTCTTGTGCAGTCGAATGTGCCAAATCGTCGGCAATGATACGATATGGGTCCTTAAACACATACTGTGCTTGCTGGAACGACACGCCATGCTTGCGCTGATTGGCAGCATTTTTATCCTCGTCCCACTCGAAGTTTATCACCATATATCACCATACTTTATACCATACATAAGTATGGCATAAAGTCAAGCCTTTCAAGGCGGCGGGAAGATAAACCCTGATCCATGCCCCCCACGCATGGCCGCCCTGCACGGGGTGCGGTGGAGTAACGCCGCCAGCGGCTTTACTTCGTATCCGTCAGACGGTAACCAGTCCTCATGACGGGACCATCCATCATGCTGGGATTGCTGGCGTTGCTTGCGGCGCTCGCCTATCTCGCCGGGCGCAACCGTATGCGCGAGGCTTACGTTGCGCATGAGCCAACGCATGGTTTCGGTCATGATTCGGTGACCTATCACGGACTGTTCGTTGCCGTCTACGGCGTACTGCCGGCGCTACTATTATATGTAGCCCTTACCATCGCCGATCACAGCCTCGCCTTTAGCGCCCGCGCGCCATGGGCGTTGCCTGCAGTAACATTGCTCTTCGCCGTTTTCTGCGTCCGGTTGGCGATGAGTTGTCTGGCACCCCATTTCACCGCGCGCAAACGGGTGGAGCGTTTTGTCCATTGGCTCATGTTGTCGGCAGCGGGAGTAACCATCGCCGTGACCATCGGCATCGTGGCTTCGGTGCTTGTGGAGTCGCTGCATTTCTTCAAACTCGTGCCGCCCGCCGACTTTTTCTTTGGCCTTACCTGGAGTCCGCAGACTGCGTTGCGTGCCGACCAGGCGGGGTCGACCGGTGCGTTTGGCATGATCCCGTTGCTCGTTGGCACGTTGATGATTACTGCCATCGCCCTCCTCATCGCCGTGCCGATTGGGCTGATGGCGGCTATTTATCTGTCCGAATATGCGGCACCGCGTACGCGCCATTTACTCAAACCCATGCTGGAGTTGCTCGCGGGGATTCCCACGGTGGTGTACGGATATTTTGCGATTCTTGCCATCGCCCCACTGATCCGCACGATGGGGTCCACATTCGGGTTGAGTGTTTCCTCCGAAAGTGCGCTGGGTACGGGACTCGTTATGGGCGTGATGATTATTCCTTTCATCTCCTCGCTGTCGGACGATATGATTACCGCCGTACCGCGCGGCTTGCGCGATGCCTCAATCGGCCTCGGCGCCACCCAGTCCGAAACCATAAAGCGTGTGGTACTGCGCGCCGCATTGCCCGGCATCATGGGGGCCGTGCTGCTTGCCGTATCGCGCGCCATCGGTGAGACGATGATCGTGGTGATGGCGACAGGGCTTTCCGCCAACCTAACCGCCAATCCGTTTGACTCGGTGACGACGATAACCGTGCAGATCGTGACCTTGCTCGTCGGCGACCAGGAGTTCGACAGTCCAAAAACGCTCGCTGCGTTCGCGCTTGGACTCACGTTATTTATGTTCACCCTATTGCTCAATATCGCGGCGATGCAGATCGTCAAAAAATATCGGGAGCAGTATGAATAGCGTTGAGCATGTCACACAAACCATCACGGCGGGCCTTAAAAAACGCCACGCCGTTGAACGGCGCTTCCGTTTGTATGGCAAGATTGCGCTCGGATTTGCCGCGCTCATGCTCGCCTATCTTCTCTTCAGCATTGCCGCGCCGGGCATCGGTGGCTTCACGCGTTACGAACTTGAGCTTGCTATTGATACTTCGTCGATTGCCGAGGTACTTGAGCATGATCCCGACGCCATCGACTTTTATCGTTTCACGCAAGCAGCGCTGCGCCGTTCGGTGACGGACAAACGGGACGCCAAACATGAACGCCACCAGCTGTATGCGTTGATCGGCTTCTTCGCCGCGCATGATGTGAAGGACACGATTCTTACCCAACCCAAAGCATGGGGGCAGGTGATCAACGTACGGATACCGCTTTCTGACATCGCTGATATGAGCATCAAAGGTAAAATTGACCGCGAGAAGGATGCTTCCTTGCGTCCGATCACTGACCTGCAGCTTGGATGGCTCGATGCGTGGGAGAGCAAAGGCCTCATCCACCGTGCTTTCAACCGCGACTTCTTCACCCATGGCGATTCGCGGGCGCCGGAAGCGGCTGGATTCGCGGGCAGTATCGTTGGGTCGCTGCTGACACTGCTTATCTGTATGGCACTCGCTTTGCCGGTGGCGCTTTTATCCGCCATTTTTCTCGAGGAGTTCGCGCGCAAGAACCGCCTGGCGGAAGCGCTCGAAATCGTCATCAACAACCTTGCTGCGGTGCCTTCCATTATCTACGGGCTACTCGGGCTCTCTGTCTATTTGCAGCTTTTTGGCTTGCCGCGTTCCTCGCCACTAGTGGGTGGGTTAACGTTGGCGCTGCTCATCCTGCCCGTACTGATCATTGCCGCGCGCGCTTCCATCCGCGCCGTGCCGCCCTCAATGCGCGATGCGGCGCATGCGCTTGGCGCCTCGCCCATTCAGGTCGTCACCCACCATGTGCTGCCCTATGCACTGCCCGGTATCCTCACCGGTACAATATTAAGTGTTGCCCGCGCGATCGGCGAAACCGCCCCACTGCTGATGATTGGCATGGTCGCTTTTGTGGCGGATGTCCCGCGCGGCTTCACCGACCCTTCCACCACCATGCCGGTGCAGATTTATCTGTGGGCATCGAGCCCCGAACTTGGTTTCGTCGAGAAGACGTCGGCCGGTATCATTGTACTGCTGGTGATCTTGTTGATTCTTAACTGGGCGGCGATTACTCTGCGTCACCGCAATCAGCTGCATTGGAGTTAATGTCTGATGAATGATAATCCCAAAATCATCGCCACTGGCGTCTACGTCTATTACGGTAGCAAGCAAGCGCTTGACGATGTTTCACTCGACATGATGCCACGTTCGGTGACGGCCTTCATCGGCCCCTCGGGTTGTGGCAAGTCCACCTTCCTGCGTTGCCTGAACCGCATGAACGACCTCATCCCCGGTTGCAAAGTGACCGGCCATATCAGCATGGATGGGCGCGATATTTATGACCCGTCGCTTGACGTGGTGTTATTGCGTGCGCGCGTCGGCATGGTGTTTCAAAAACCCAACCCGTTTCCCAAATCGATTTATGAGAATGTCGCTTACGGTCCGCGCATCCATGGCCTCGCCCGCACCAAGCCGGAGATGGACGCCATTGTCGAATCCAACCTGCGCCAGGCGGCGCTGTGGGACGAGGTGAAGGACCGGCTCGACGCGCCGGGTACGTCACTCTCCGGCGGCCAGCAGCAGCGGTTATGCATCGCGCGCGCCACCGCCGTGCGGCCCGAAGTAATTTTAATGGACGAACCTTGTTCGGCGCTCGATCCGATCGCCACCGGTAAGGTCGAGGAGTTGATTGCCGAATTAAAAAGCAAATATACGCTGATTATCGTGACCCACTCGATGGCGCAGGCGCGAAGAGTGTCGGACCGCACGGCTTTCTTCCATATGGGGCGGCTCATCGAGAGTGGCTCGACCGAGCAAGTATTCGAAGCCTCGCAGTTTCAGCAGACCCGGGACTATATCTCGGGACGGTATGGCTGATATAAGGGCTGCTCTGCAACCGCTCACCGGTTCATAGCTTTAGCCGGATCTTTAGCCGGAACCGGCGGGGTTGGTGCAGGACCCGACGGGACTATGGTCGAGCTTTTAGCAGGAACTGGCGGGATTGGCACCTGGTCGAAATAAAGTTTCCGCCAAATATCATCCGGCGTCGCTGGCGGTTCCGGTGGGTAAATAGCGCCTTTGACCCCTTTGATTTCGAACTCATCGGCGAATTCTTTGGCGATGCCATATAGGCATGCACCACTTTGAGTAAAGGTGATGCCAAACAGTGATTTGTAACCAAGTTCCCCGGCAAAATTAACCCTGTGCACGCCCATGGATTTTAATGTCTTCTTCAGTAAAGGAATATCTTGTTCGACTACCCCCCCCCCGAAAGATATACGAATTGTTTGACGTTACCGGCACCATTCTGCGTAATGATAGAAAATGTAAGTGAGTTTGGCGGGTCTTTCTTCGCCCCCCGCGCCTGAAACTCGTGATCCTCCATGGCTAAAAATGTCGGCTTTCTGGTCTGGTTCAGAGACTGCAGCAAATCAGAAATGTTAGTCATGTATTGACGGTACTTGTCGGAATCATACTCGGCGTTTGTTGATTGAGCGAGAGGATGACTATCCAAAAATCCGTTATGGACCACAATCCAGACTTCGCCGTTATGCGCCGCTTTTTTCAGTGAAGCATAGTCGTTGAATTTTTGATAATCACCAAGTGGAAGGACGCTGCGCAACACGTCATCATAGAACTGTATTATGGCCCACGACTCGTTTCCAAATTCTACAGCCACATCTTTCAAGCCTCCAAAAAACCCACGTTGAGGCGGTTTTCGCGGTGATCCGGTGGCCGTGTTCTCAGGTTCTGTATCAGGTGTGCTCATAGGTCTAATATGGGTTATTATGTGAAAAAATTAGGTACCTGTGTGTGACAGTTTCATGACATTTTACCGGGATTATCCCCCAAAAAACCCATTGACAGCTGCCCCCGACCTCGTTAAACCACGCAGCCTATTGAAAAAAGGGTATGTTATGAAAACCTTCTCGGCCACGCCGAAAGACTATAAAAAAGAATGGCTTGTGATTGACGCCAATGACGTCGTCTTAGGTCGTTTGGCCAGCTACGTCGCGAAACTGCTGCGCGGCAAGCATAAACCCGTCTTCACTCCCCATATGGATTGCGGCGATAATGTCGTGATTCTGAACGCCGACAAGGTAAAATTGACCGGCCGCAAGCGGGGCAAGAAAGTTTATTACCACCACACCGGATTCCCCGGCGGTATCAAGGAACGCTCGGCGGAACATATCCTGTCCGGTGAGCATCCTGAGCGCGTCGTGCACAAGGCAATCGAACGCATGCTGCCGAAAGACAGCCCGCTAGCCCGCCGCCAGATGAAGCACCTGTTCGTATATAACGGTGCCGAGCACCCGCACACCGCGCAAGAGCCGCGTACGGTGGATTTCGCTAAAATGAACGTTAAGAACGCCCGCTAAAGGACAGAGATTATCATGGTAAAGAACGTTGCACAAAGAACCGAAGCCGAACACGAAGCCGCCCTCAAGCCGAATATCGACAAATTTGGCCGCTCGTATGGTACCGGTCGCCGTAAGGATGCTGTTGCCCGCGTATGGATTAAACGCGGTTCTGGTAAAGTAGAAATCAATGGCAAGAAACTCGAGCAATATTTCGCGCGCCCCGTGCTGCGCATGATCATCAACCAGCCGTTTGTAAGCCTGAACGAAGTCGATAAGTTCGACATTACTGCCACTGTTCTCGGTGGTGGTCTATCCGGTCAGGCTGGCGCGGTTCGCCACGGCATCGCCCGTGCGCTCGATCAGTATGATCCGGGCTTCCACAAGGCGTTGCGTCAGGGCGGCTACCTCACCCGCGACAGTCGTGTGGTCGAGCGCAAGAAATACGGCCGCGCCAAAGCCCGCCGTAGCTTCCAATTCAGCAAGCGCTAGACGATATTATCGTTGTTGGTTATTGGTTGTTAGTTGTTGGGCACCAATCACCAACAACCAACAACTAACGACCAAAAACCAATGAAACCTATCCACACAGCCATTCTCGGCGCATCCGGTTATACCGGCGCGGAGTTACTGCGCCTGCTTAACGGCCACCCGTTGTTCAGCGTGGTGGCGCTTACCGGCGACTCACAGGCGGGCAAGGCGATGGCAGAAGTTTACCCGCACCTGCGCACGCTTAACTTGCCCAAGCTGGTCAAGCACACGGAAGTGGATTTCTCCAAAGTTGATTTGGTGTTCTGCTGCCTGCCGCACGGCACCACGCAGGAAATCATCGCCGGGTTGCCGAAACACATCCGTATCGTCGATTTATCAGCGGACTTCCGCTTGCACGATGTTGAGGCCTATAAGGAATGGTACGGGCACGAACACCGCGCGCCGCAATTACAGCATGATTCTGTCTATGGCCTCACCGAGTTTTACCGCGACGAGATAAAAACCGCTCGACTTGTGGCCAATCCCGGCTGCTACCCAACCTGCTCGCTGCTACCCGTGCTGCCGCTCATTGAGGCCAAGATCATCATCCCAATGAGTGTCAGCATTGATGCCATGTCGGGCATCTCCGGTGCGGGGCGTTCGGCAAAACAAGAAATGCTGTTCACTGAGCTTGATGGTGGGGTTGCCGCCTATAGCGTCGGCCACCACCGCCATATGGCTGAGATTGATCAGGAGATTTCGCGCCGGGCGAAAACCGACATCACCGCCAGCTTCACACCGCACCTAGTGCCGATGACGCGTGGGATGCTCTCGACCATCCATGCCGGGCTTTGCGAGAAGGTGACGGTCGAAAAAGCGCGTGATTGCCTGAAGAAACATTATAAAAAAGAACCGTTCGTGCACGTGCTCGATACCGGCTCGCCCTCGACCCATCAGGTCAAGGGCACCAATTTCTGTTTCATCTCGGTGCATGAGGGCCGCATTCAAGGTGAGCTGATTATCGTTTCGGTAATCGACAATCTGGTGAAAGGTGCGTCGGGACAAGCGCTACAAAACGCCAACCTGATGTTCGGCCTGCCCGAAACGACAGGGCTTGAGCAGACGGCGATATTTCCGTGATTCGTTGTTAGTTGTTGGTTGTTAGTTGTTAGGAAAAAGCGTAGCAAATGCCAACAACTAAAAACCAACAACCAACAACCACCATGCATCATCCAAACGCTCTCATCCTACCCTACCGCGGCATCATGCCCACCATCCACCCGGAGGCGTTCATCGCGCCCGGGGCGGTCGTCATCGGCGATGTGCATATCGGCAAAGAGACGAATGTGTGGTTCGGCTGCGTCATCCGTGGCGATGTTAATACGATCCGTATCGGCGAACGCACCAATATCCAGGACGGTACGATTGTCCATGTCACCCGCGAAACCGGGCCGACCAAAATTGGCTCGGGCGTGACGATTGGCCATCAGGCGACCATCCATGCCTGCACGCTGGAGGATGATTCCTTCGTCGGCATGGGTGCCTGCGTGATCGACGGGGTGGTGGTTGAAACCCACGGCTTCGTTGCCGCCGGCGCCATGGTCACGCCCAATAAACGCGTTCCATCCGGCCAGATGTGGGTGGGCAACCCCGCCAAATATTTCCGCGACCTTACACCGAAAGAGCACGAATATTTCGCCTACTCAGCGGGCCATTACGTTGAATTGGCTAAGGAATATAAGAAGGCCGCTTAGGCCCGAACCTTCGCATAACTGCCCGGCGCAGCTTCAATCACTTTATACTTAGCGCTGCCTACCTTGCGCGCTTTGACCATGGGACCGGCGAGTTTCTTCTGCCATTCGTTCCAATGCGGCCACCATGAGCCCATGATTTCCTTGGCGCCTTTGAACCAGTCATCCGCCTTGGGCGGTAGTTTGGAGTTTACCCAATAGCCGTATTTCTTTTTCGATGGCGGGTTGACGACGCCTGCGATATGGCCAGAATCGGTGAGTGAGAACATGACGGGACCGTCGTAAATCTGCGTGGCGAGATAGGCCGATTTCCACGGCGCGATATGGTCCTCGTGCGTGGCGAGCACGTAGGAAGGCGTGGTAATTTTGGTGAGGTTAATCGGCTCATCGGCCAGCGTCAGCCCGTTCGGTGTGGCGAGGAGATTGCGCTGATACATGTTGCGCAGGTAGAAAGAGTGCATGTTGGCAGGCATGCGCGTCGAGTCCGAATTCCAGTAGAGTAAATCGAACGGGAAGGGCTGTTTGCCCAACAGGTAATTGTTGATGACGAAGGACCAGATGAGGTCGTTGCTGCGCAGCATGTTGAAGGTCGTCGCCATTTCATGGGCTTCGAGATAGCCCTGCTCACTCATGCGATCTTCCAGCGCGGAAAGCTGCGCATCGTCAACAAATACGGAAAGATCGCCCGCCTCGGCAAAATCGACCAGTGTGGTAAGATAGGTGGCCGAGGCGATGCTTTTTTCCTGGCCCTTGGCGCGTAACCAGGCGAGCGTGATGGCGGTGAGCGTACCGCCCAGGCAGTAACCAATGAGTGAGGTTTGCTTCTCGCCGGTGATTTGTTCGATGACCTTGAGTGCAGCAAGCGGGCCTTCGGTCAAGTAGTCGTCAAAACTTTTCCGGCCCTGCTCCTTGGTGGGGTTGACCCACGAAATAATGAACACGGTATAGCCTTGCGTGACGAGGTATTTTACCAGCGAGGTTTCCGGCGTGAGGTCAAGCACGTAGTATTTGTTGATCCATGCAGGTGTCAGCAGCAGCGGCGTTTTATGCACCTTCTCTGTCGTTGGCGCATATTGGATCAGCTGTATCAAGTCGTTCTGAAACACCACGCTGCCTTTGCTTGCGGCGATGTCCTTGCCGAGGGTAAACGCGGTTTCATCCGTCATCGAAATGCGCAGGCGGCCGTTGCCTTTTTCGATATCTTCGAGCAACCGGCTCAAGCCCTTCACGAGGTTATCGCCGTTCGATTCGATGGTGGTGCGCACCACTTCCGGGTTGGTGAGGAGGAAGTTCGAGGGCGACATGGCGTCGATAAACTGGCGCGTGAAGAAGCCCAGTTTGTGCGCCGTGTGCGCGTCGAGCCCCTGGATATTGCCCACCGATTGCTGCAACCAGCGCGCGTTGATGAGGTAGCCCTGCTTGATGTAATCGAACAGCGCGCTGTCGCTCCAACCTTCGTCATTGAAGCGGCGATCTTTGGGGTTTACCTCAACGAACGGCGCAGGTTTTTTGCCGAGCAGCTTGCCGGTCATCATCTGCATCAGCTTCATGTGGTCCTGCACCAGCGCCATCTGCGACTCGGCGAAGCTCTGCGGGTCGACATTCATATGGCGCAGTACATGCAGCATCGACTCGGCAAAGGCCATGGGATCGGTGTGGCCAAGCGAGGTGGGGCGGGCCAGCGCATGTGCCGAAAGCTCCTGCAGGATACGCTGCATCAGGTCGCCCGCTTGCGCCATATTCTCCGCTGTCTTCTGTGCGTCGATCACGGCGTCCCGAGGTTTCTGTTTTGCTTGCTTTGCCATAGGGGGCTTGCACTATAGCATAACTGGTCAATATGCAATTGGCAGATTCCTTAGAGAAAATAGACGTTTTCCGGTAGGGCTGGACAAATCGCAAAAGGCGCTTTAGCTTACCGGCTTCGTCGCCAGTTAACCCAACAAAAACAAATCATATTCGGGCAAGTTATGCGTCATTCCTCACGGGTTTCCCCTTCGATTTTCACGGTTATCCTCTGCCTCGTATGCCTTACGGGCTGCAAATGGCTGATACCGGAAAATCCCAGTGCGCCACGTTATAATACAGTCCTCGGTGGCAAACGTACGCCCGCGCTAAATCGCCCTGCAGGGGCGGATGCGCCCTATGTGCCCGGGCCCGGTTCGCAAGCGATGCCGCCTGCGGGAGCGCTGGCTCCGGCGGTAGTACAGGCTGCGCCGGCTTATCCGCCGGTCAGTGTTGAGACTCAGGCGATGGCGGAGCAAAGAATATCCGAGCAGCAGATGGCTACCCCACCTTCCGCCCCGCCGCCGCAGGAGCGTGGTTTCTGGGACCGTATGGCCTTCTGGCGTAGCGATGAGCCGCAGCTGCAGGTTTCCGCTGCCGTTCAGCCGACCATGGAAGCGCGTCGGATGCCTCCGGAAAATGTGATGCAAGGCGCGCCGGTGGATGCGGTTCAGGTGGCCGATAACAGTGCCTATCCGAAACTCTCCGCAGTGCCGCCGCGCCCGCAGTCCGACGCCGAACGTCTGGCCTCCGTACGTTCCCAGCTGGAGCAGGAACGTGCCACGGCTAACCAGTCCTCGACCAATCTTTCCGCCGCTGCCGCCGCTGAGCCTTCACTTCTAGCGCCCATGCCCGAGCCGGTGAGCGTCAACACTTTGCCGCCGCCGCCGAAGCCGATGATGGAAAGCGTAGCGCCACCTTCCTATACACCGGCAATGTCCGCACCGCTGGCTGCTGCACCACTCCCGCCGATTGTCCTGAAGCCACCACCCGCCGCCCCGGCACTGATGCCAACGCCAACGCCAATGCCGGTTGCGGCAATCCCGGCCTATCAACCAACCTATACGCCACCGCCCGTTACCGCCGGGATGGAGCCGATTATGCTGCGTGCGCCGGTACCGCAATCCGCGCCATCACCATCCTTCGCTGCGGGACCGCCTGCCTATACATCTTCGACGCCTGCTGCTATGCCGCCTGCCGCCGCTGGCGGATTTAACCCGATGGCGGGTACGGCTGCCTCCGCTTACGATGGCGGTCAGCAGTTGGCAAATGGCAGCGGCTATCTGCCCCCCTCGCGCTATATTCAAAGGCGCGTTCAGTAGGATTCACTCCAGTTGACACCATAGGTGTAGCGTGTAGCGTGCGATGTGGAGCGAAATAGCTTCACTCACCAAGCACCACGCATCAAGTATTATGGAAGAATTCTATCGCATCAAGCGCCTACCGCCTTACGTCTTCGCCGAGGTCAACAAGCTGAAAGCGCAGTTCCGCGCGGAAGGCCGCGACATCGTCGATCTTGGCATGGGCAATCCGGACCAGCCGCCGCCGAAACACGTGATTGAGAAATTGCGCGAAGTGGCGGCGGACGAAACCGCGCATGGCTATTCCGTCTCACGCGGTATTCAGGGATTGCGCAAAGCTTGCGCCGCTTACTACAAGCGTCGCTTTAATGTGACGCTCGATCCAGACACGGAAGTGATTTCAACCATTGGCTCGAAAGAGGGGCTTGCCAATCTCGTGCAGGCCATCACCGGACCGTCGGATGTAATCGTGACGGCGAATCCGTGTTATCCGATTCACGCCTATGGTTCGGTCATCGCTGGCGCTTCGGTACGCTCACTGCCGATGACCCCGGGCGCCAATTTTCTGGAACTGCTTGAACGCGCGATTAAGAACGTCACGCCCAAACCGATCGCGGTCATCGTGAATTATCCGGGAAATCCGACGGCGGAAGTGGTCGACATTGCTTTCTATGAAAAACTGGTAGCGCTATGCCGCGAGCATGGCGTTTTCATCATCTCCGACATCGCTTATTGCGAGATTTATTTCGACGGCAATCCGCCGCCTTCCATTCTCCAGGTGAAGGGCGCCAAGGACATCACCATTGAATTCACCTCGATGAGCAAAACCTACTCCATGGCGGGCTGGCGCGTCGGTTTCGCCGCTGGTAATAAGCAATTGATTCATGCGCTCACCCGCATTAAATCCTACCTCGATTATGGTACTTTTACACCGATTCAAGCCGCCGCTGTAGCCGCACTTAATGGCCCGCAGGATTGCGTCGATGAAGTGCGCAAGCTTTACAAAGAACGGCGTGACGTGTTGGTCAAAGGCCTCACTGAAGCAGGCTGGCCGGTGCCGGAACCCAAAGCTTCCATGTTCATCTGGGCACCGCTTCCCGAACAATACAAAGACATCGGCTCGCTGGAATTTTCCAAGTTGCTGCTGAGTGAGGCGGAAGTTGCCGTCGCTCCCGGCATTGGATTCGGTGAGTATGGGGATGGGTTCGTGCGCATCGCGCTGGTCGAAAATAAACAGCGGCTGCGGCAGGCCGTACGCAACATCAAACGCTTCCTCGCCAAGGACGCAGAAAAACTGAAACGGGGTGCGGCATGAGTAAACCCTTACGCATAGGGCTCGCGGGCTTAGGTACTGTGGGCGCGGGAACGCTCGATTTGCTGCGCAGCAATGCTACACAAATTTCCGCGCGTTGCGGTAGGCATATCGAGGCAGTTGCCGTCTCCATGCGCAATCAAAAAAAGAAACGGAACGTGAAACTCGGTAAGCTGCGCGTGGTAAAAGATGCCGTAGCGCTGGCACATGATGCTGAGGTTGATGTCGTTGTCGAACTTATCGGCGGCCATGACGGCGTTGCCAAAGAACTCGTCGAGCAGGCGATAAAAAACGGCAAGCATGTTGTCACTGCCAACAAGGCGCTGCTGGCGCATCACGGCAACCAACTCGCGGAAAGTGCCGAGAAACGGGGCGTGGTGCTTGCGTTCGAAGCAGCCGTAGCAGGCGGCATTCCCATCATATCTGCACTGCGCGATGGGTTGGCGGCTAACCGGATCCTACGTGTGGCAGGGATTTTGAATGGCACTTGCAATTACATCCTCACTCGCATGCAGAATGATCGCCTTGAATTCCCCGCTGTCATGAAGGAGGCGGCCAAGCTTGGATATCTTGAGGCCGACCCCTCACTTGATATCGATGGCATTGACGCAGCGCATAAAGTCTCCATTCTCGCCGCACTCGCCTTCGGAACGAAGGTCAACTTTGGCCAAGTGCATATCGAGGGTATTCGCCATATTTCGCTGCTCGATATCGACTATGCGAGGAGCTTCGGCTACCATATCAAGCTGCTTGGCATCGCTTCGATGGAGCGTGGTGCGCTGCTGCAGCGCGTGCATCCGTGCCTCGTTCCTATCAATTCGCCGCTCGGCGTTATTGATGGCGCATTCAATGCGGTGGAGGTGGAAGGTCACGCCGTCGGCCGCGTGGTATTTGAAGGCCGTGGGGCAGGAGCGGGGCCTACCGCTTCCGCTGTTGTCTCCGACCTGATGAGCATCGCTCGTGGCGATCGTTATCCACCTTTCACGGTCAAAACTTCCTTGCTTAAAGCAGCAAAGCCCGCGCCGCTCGCTGCACATTCCGGCTGTTATTACCTGCGCTTAAGCCTCAAGGACGAGCCGGGCGTGCTCGCCGAATTCACCCGCGCCTTTGCGAATGAGAAAATCTCCGTGCACTCGATTACCCAGCGCGGTATCATTGCTGACCATTCGGCGCAGGTCGTGGTGGTGACGCACGAAACCGACGAAGCGTCCGTCGTCCGTGCCGCCCAAACGATTAAGAAATTGAAAGTAAGTGTGGCGCCGCCCGTGGTACTTAGAATTGAGAAATAGGAGAAGTTATGGCTGCTATTCCCCGTGTAAATACTCCAGCTGACAATAGCTGGACGATGGACCGCAACTTCGCGCTTGAAGCCGTGCGGGTGACGGAAGCGGCGGCGCTCGCCTCTTCACACTGGACCGGCCGTGGCGATGAAAAATCGGCCGATCAGGCAGCGGTCAACGCCATGCGCGAAGCATTGAATGGCCTCACCATCGATGGTACGGTTGTCATTGGCGAAGGTGAGCGCGACAAGGCCCCGATGCTGTATATCGGTGAAAAAGTCGGCACCGGCACTGGCCCGCGCATCGATATCGCGCTCGACCCGCTCGAAGGAACGACCATTTGCGCGACCGCTGGCCCCAACTCGCTCGCTGTGATCGCTATGGCCGAGCATGGCGGATTCCTCCACGCGCCAGATGTCTATATGGACAAAATCGCTGTAGGTGGTGAGCTGCCCGATGGCGTCGTCGATCTCGATGCTGCACTCGCCACCAACCTCAAGAACCTTGCGAAAGCCAAGAAAAAAGAAATTACCGATCTCGTGGTCACCGTGCTCGACCGCCCCCGCCACGCCGAGAAAATCGCCAAGCTGCGCGAAGCAGGCGCACGCGTGCAGCTGATCTCGGATGGAGATGTGGCGGGCGTCATCGCTACGGCGACGCCGGAAACTGGCGTTGATATGTATCTCGGCATCGGTGGCGCGCCCGAAGGCGTGCTGGCTGCTGCAGCGCTCTGTTCTATTGGCGGCCAGATGCAGGGGCGTTTGTTATTCTCGGAAGAAGATGAGAAAGCGCGCGCTCAGCGTATGGGCATCACCGATCTTAATCGTAAATATACGCTGCATGATATGGCGAAGGGCGACGTGATGTTCGCCGCAACCGGCGTCACCGACGGATCCATGCTCAAAGGCGTCAAACGCTGGCCGGGTGGCGCTTCCACCCATTCCATCATCATGCGCAGCAAAACCGGTACTGTGCGTTGGATCGAAGCCAAGCATAACTTCAGCCTGAAGAAGGCGATATAATCGAAATCATGAATCCACGAATGTACGAAATCACGAAAGATTCGTTTCCTCGTAGATTCGTTTCCTCGTAGATTCGTCACATGCACATCCCAGCCTCTTCAACCGCTTCCGGCCTGCCATGGGTGGTGCGGCATAGTGACGAACGGTTGAGCCTTGCCATCGCGCAAGCGCATGGGGTGAGCGAGCTTGTAGCCTCCATCCTCGTCGGGCGCGGGGTGGGGCTAGACGAGGTGCCGCGCTTCCTTGCCCCCACCTTGCGTGATTACCTGCCCGATCCGTTCCACCTCATCGATATGGACAAGGCCGCGGCACGACTGGTGCGGGCGATTGAAACCAAAGAAGCGACGGCCGTGTTTGGTGACTACGATGTGGATGGTGCGACCTCGACCGCTTTGTTATGCTCTTATTTCAGCGCGCTTGGTATCACGCTGCGCACCTACATCCCCGACCGGCTGAAGGAGGGTTACGGGCCGACCACGGAGGCTTTCAAAAAGCTGATCGATGAGGGGGCGAAGCTCATCGTCACCGTCGATTGCGGCATTATGTCTCATGAGCCTATCGCCTATGCAAAATCGCGCGGCGTGGATGTCATCGTCCTTGACCATCATTTAAGTAGCGGAGAACTGCCTAAGGCGCAGGCGCTCGTTAATCCCAATCGGGTGGATGAAACCTCCGAACATCGCCAGCTCGCCGCCGTGGGTGTAACCTACCTGCTGCTGGTTGCACTCGGCAAAAAGCTGCGTGAGGCAGGCTATGCAAACCTGCCCGACCTCCTTACTCTGCTCGACCTCGTGGCGCTGGGAACGGTATGTGACGTCATGCCGCTCACCGGGCTCAACCGCGCCTTCGTGACGCAGGGACTGAAGATACTGAAGGGCCGCGGGCACAAGGGGCTTGCCGTGCTGGCCGATGTGGCGCGGCTGAACGAAGTACCGAATGTGTATCATCTGGGGTTCCTGCTGGGCCCCCGCATCAATGCCGGCGGGCGCGTCGGCGAGGCCAATCTCGGCGTGCGGCTGCTGACGACGACAGACGAGGATGAGCGTCGTATCATTGCCCAGCGACTCGACCAACTCAATGCCGAGCGCCAGATAATTGAGGCTGACATTGTCGAGCAAGCGATGGTGCTCGCCGAGAAACAAACGAACGCGCCGGTGATTATGGTGGCATCCGAAGGCTGGCACGCGGGGGTGATCGGCATCGTCGCCGCGCGGCTCAAGGAAAAATTCTCACGACCGGCGGCAGTCATTGCGCTTGAGGGCGGCATCGGGAAAGGCTCGGCGCGCTCGGTGACGGGCGCGGATTTCGGCGCGGCGATTCACGCGGCGCATACGGAAGGCATCATCGACTCCGGTGGCGGCCACGCGATGGCGGCGGGATTTAATCTGCCGTCCGGCAAGGTCGGCCAGTTGCATGAATTTCTCTGCGCGCGACTCGAACGCGCCGTTGCCGACTATAACGAAGCGCGCGTGCGCAAGCTCGATGGGTGGGTGAGTGTCGGTGCGGCCAACTTGAAGCTTATCGAGGAAATTTCTGCCGCTGGGCCCTTCGGTATTGGCAATCCCAGTCCGCGCTTTGCGATTAAATCGGCGAAGATCCTGCATCGTGACGTCATGAAGGATGTCCATATTCGTCTCGTGCTCGGTGATGATGCTGGCTCAGGTCGCCTCAATGCCGTGTCGTTCAAGTCGGTAGGTACGCCGCTTGGGGCTTACCTGCTGAACGAGCGGACACTGCATCTGGCCGGGGAGTTGAAGCGCAATTCTTGGCAGGGGGCTGATAGCGCCCAGTTCATGATCGAAGACGCGGCAAAAGTCATATAAGTGCTGGATTCTTGGGCTTTTCTAAAACTCTTGACTTGGGCGGGCTGCCATGGGAATTATCCCCCCTGTTTTTGCTAGGCTTTACGCTTGGCTTAGGCCCCTTCGTCTAGCGGTTAGGACGCGTCCCTTTCACGGATGAAACGCGGGTTCGATTCCCGCAGGGGTCACCATGCTTTCTTCCGACAACGTCCGAAGAAATCCATTTTTCCCTTGTAAAACAGCCATTTTATGGTATTCTGATGTCCAGATACTTCCACTAATGTTTTTCTAAATCCGTAAAATTTGGGGGCACAAGTGGGGGCATCTTAAAACATCAACCTAAAATGTGCCCCCATGCCACTAACCAACACAGCATGTAAAAACGCCAAGCCTGAAGCCAAGCCGCGCAGAATATCCGATGGTGGCGGGCTGTATTTGGAGATTTACCCCAACGGCAGTAAGTATTGGCGGTGGAAATACCGCTTCAACGGCAAGGAAAAGCTCATAAAGGTTTGTTGGCAGATAGACCAATAAAAACACTTCTCAATTATGTTGAATATGATGATCTACGTCATGAGATGGAGTGGCGTAGTATCGCTGAGCTTTTTCATTATGAAAGTGAAAATAAGCAAGAACAATTAAAAGTAGCCACTGAAACCACATCTTCAGAATCGCATGGCTGGTTGCATGTATTAAAGAATGAACCTCCGCACCCTCAAGACCCATACGGCTTGTCGCAGACAGGACGAATTTCTGTATTTAGTACAGATGATATTTCGCACATTCTTTGCCCGAAACCGTTTTATTACGAATTGCTCAAAAAGATTCCAGATAAGTTTAAGGAATGCGAAGTGATTGCGTATTGATGATTATTGAAGGAACAAACTAAAACCGCTCCGCAAACTCCCGAACCTGACGAATCAGCGCGTTGACTTCCGCTCGTTGCTGGAGGGCAATTTTTGTCCAGCGACCATTTTTATACATGCCGTGATTTTCGCCGCATGGTGCACCAGTGGATTTTCCGCCGTGCATCCGACAACGCTTTTTGCCGTGAATGGCGGGTGATTGGCACTCCGCCCCTGCGCGTGTCTTTGCTCCACAGCGTGTAGCGGTGTTCGGATTCCCGCGTGGATTGCCGTTTCGTAGCATAGGATTTTCTGGTTGCTGATCACCTTGCGTATGTCCGCAAAGTGATATTTTTCTTGCCACATCATTATATTTGAATCTGAAAATCAAATCCACCAATTCTCACGGTGCATGGGGTTATGCTTTCGTTTTTATTTCACGCGCCGCCCCCGTTTTTTACGGCGTGAAAGCGTTATCCGCTGTACGCCAAATTCCAATATGGTAAAATGTTGATATGAAAAAAGAACCCACAATTCTCACCAGCAATTATTGGAATTATACAGGCGTAGGGCGCATTGCCATTTCACGAGGAGTGCCCCGAAACGTTCCAGCAGGATACAAAATCTATCGTGCGCTTGCCCCAGGCATTTGGTTTAACAAGCCGCCATTTTGTGAAAATGAGGTACTTTACCGCGAACGTTATTTCGATGAAATTCTGAAACCGCTCAATGCCACGCAGGTGTATGACGAACTGCTTGCGCTTTCGGGTGGGCATCCGCCCGTTTTGCTCTGCTGGGAAGATGTCCGCAAAGAGGGGCAATGGTGTCATCGGCGCATGGCAGCGGAATGGTTTGAGCAGGAACTTGGTTTTTCTGTGCCAGAATATCAACCAGCCGCACGCGAAAATTCGAGCTTGCAGACTTCGCTTTTCAGTGTATACTCGATTCAATAATTAACAGTACATATTGATGGCCTGTTCGATGGAGTGATTTGGCAGAAGCTGGCGGCGCTTTTTGATGGTGCCGAAGGTTGTTTCGATGGGCATGATGTCGGGGGAATATGGCGGCAGAAAAAGCAGCGTTGCACCGGTTGATTGGATAAGCTCGGCGGTGCGTTGAGATTTGTGGAACGCCGCATTATCCATCACCACCACATCGTTGGCGGTG
>JANNSK010000031.1:0-44596 GCA_031402515.1 Alphaproteobacteria bacterium
TATTCTATTGTTTTTACTGAAATCTTTGCTAAGCTGCCCGCCTATGTTCTCCTCCCTGCGCTATTTCGCGGTCATCAGCCTGGTTCTGGTGTGTCTCGGCGCTTTCGCCCTCTCCATGTATTTCCGCGACGCCAAGCGCAGCGAGATCTTGGAGGGTACGCTAAGCCATGTCGAGGCAGCCCTCAATAGCTATACTGACACCGCTTGGCACCGCTATGCGGCCCGTGCCGTGGTGGACCCCGCCGCCGCTCATCAGGAACTCACCAATGAAAGCGCCAGATTCTTCGCCCGCCAGAATCTCGCCAAGGTGACGATTTTCTCGCCCGACGTGACCCGGCTTTTCTATGGTTCCTCCGCCGCCTATGTGACCAGCGACGGCACCACACGCATCACCCTTTTCGACATCCCGATGGCCCAACGCAGCCAGCGCGCCATACGACTTTTAAAGGGCGTCTACCTGACCGGCAGCACCGAGCCCAACCGTCCACGTGCCATGGTACAGGCAATTCTGCCCATCACCACGGAAAGTTTCAGCGCACGCGACCGCATGGATTGCAGTCGCGTACCTGCCATCAAATGCACACCCGAAGCGCTGGTTGAAGTCTATGTCGATGTGTCGCAGGAATGGGCAGCTCTGGTGTTCCTGCAATATCTCATCGTGGGCTCGATGATGGGCACTTTCACGCTGCTCGTAGGCCTACTGCTATTTACCTCATGGCGCGCAAGTTCGATTATCGCCAAGCAGCATGAAGTAAACCTCGAACTCACTGCAGCTGCCGCTGCGGCAGAAGCGCAAAGCCGCGACAAGTCGCAATTCCTCGCCAGCGTCAGCCATGAGTTGCGGACGCCACTCAACGCCATCATCGGCTTTTCTGAAATCATCAAAAACGAAGCAAAAGACCAGCTCGAGAAAACCTATCAGGATTATGTCGAGGATATTTACGCGTCGGGCAAGCATCTGCTCAGCCTCATCAACGACATTCTCGATTACTCGAAAGCCGAAGCCGGCAAGCTGCAAATCGACTGGGGCGAAACCGATGCCACTAAAGTCATCAGGAACTCGCTGCGCATGGTGATGCCGCGGGCGGAAGGGGCGCAGGTCACGCTGGTCGAGGACATCCCCTCGCACCATCTCGTCGTCGTCACCGATGCCAAAAAACTCAAGCAGGTACTGCTGAATCTGCTCTCCAACGCAGTAAAATTTACTCCCGCCGGGGGTGAAGTGCGCTGCCATGCATGGGATGATATGCTCAATAACCGGCTGATGATTCAGGTAAAAGACACCGGCATCGGTATCGCGCCCAAAGATATTTCCCGGGTCATGACCCCCTTCGGACAGGTGGACTCGACGCTTTCTCGGCGCTATGAAGGTACCGGCTTAGGATTGCCGCTCTCGAAGAAGTTCGTGGAATCGATGGGCGGAGAGTTTGCCATCGAGAGCGAATTGAATGTCGGAACCACTATCACTGTCGCGTTGCCCAAGGCGCCATCCAACTGGCAGGCCGACCGTGCGGCAGGGCGTGACCCGACACCGGTCGTAGAGATTCCAGAGGAGCCGCCGCATGTCCCATCAGAAACCAAGCCAGACGGCAACGCCGCGCCGAGTACCTGATATTATTGCCCGCAAAGGTGGCGAAAAAATCGTGGTGCTCACGGCATACACCGCACGCATGGCGGAATTGCTTGATGCGCAGTGCGACATACTCATGGTCGGCGATTCGCTTGGCATGGTGATTTATGGTATGGACTCCACCCTGCCGGTCACGCTCGAGATGATGATTGCGCACGGTAAAGCCGTAGCCAGCCGCGCCAAACAATCGCTGGTCGTCATCGATATGCCCTTCGGCAGTTATCAGGAATCGCCCGCACAAGCCTTCCGCAACGCCGCGCGCATACTCAAAGAAACTGGCGCCGCTTGCGTAAAACTCGAAGGCGGCACTGAGCTTGCCGAAACCGTACGTTACCTTTGCGAGCGTGGCATTCCCGTCATGGGCCATGTCGGACTCATGCCGCAACATGTGCATCGCTTCGGCGGATTCAAAACCCAAGGTAAAGAAGAGCGTACGCACAAAGCCATCCTCAAGGACGCACAAACTATCAGTAATGCAGGCGCTTTCGCTATCGTGCTGGAAGGCATTCCCGAAACACTCGCGGCGGAAATCACTGCTGCCGTCCCGATTCCGACTATCGGCATCGGCGGCTCGCCCGCCTGCGACGGGCAGGTGCTGGTCATCGACGACATGCTGGGAATGTTCGACACGGTACCGCGTTTTGTAAAGCAGTACGCGGGGCTCGCAGGCATCATCCGCGAAGCCGCCTCCACCTACGCGCGCGAAGTCCGCGCCGGAAAATTCCCCGCCAAGGAACATGTCTATGGCGGCGCAGCCAATGCCAAACTCATCAAAAAGAGTTAGACGTCTTAAGCGCGCAAACTTGTCATGCCGCACTTGTTGCGGCATGACAAGGCACTGTAGGTTGACGCCTACTCCACCTTCGGCGGGCCTTCGGTAGGCGGTGGCACAACGCCCGCTTTTTCCAGCTTTGCCTTCTCTGCCTGAATGCGATCGAGTTCCTTTTGCATCTCCTCCAACTTACCCAAACGCTCGGCGATAAAATGCTTCATGAAGTTGAGTTCGCCTTGTGAATACTTACTGGGATCATCGAGAATCTCGCGGATAATCGCGAGCGCGTCGGAAAATTCGCCACGCTTTTCGTGAATGAAGGCAGGCAGTTGTTGCGCCCACATGGGAATATCGTTGAATCCGCGCAGACGTTCAGCCAGCGCCAGTGCGCGCTCGGTATCGTTCAGTTTGTGATCAGCAAGATAGGAAGCCTGCGTTACCCACCACCATTTTTTCCGTGCGCGGTCTTTGGTGTGTTCATCGAGATAGTCGACCATATACCGCACATCGGCACGATTCTGTGTTTGGCTAAAATAGTAACTCGCCATCGCGGGAAGATAATCCGATGTGTTGTTGAGCGAATCGAGCAAATGAAACCAATGATAAAGTTTGTTGAAATCGTACTTATAGAGTGCGGTAAAGCGGCCGAACGTGTCGCCCGAATTCTGAATGGAAAGCGCCAGTACCCGGAAGAATGCCTCATCGTCACCAAAGGAAAGCGCCTTTACTGTCCGCTCACCCGGCACTTCGGGTACGATGCCCATTTCGGGCATAATGGCGCGTGTGTGCTGCCAGAAGGCCCCCTGCCCGGCTACCGCTATCAACAATGCTACCAATGCCGCACGCATGCCGCAGTCGCGCCGCAGATTCCAAGGGCGCTCATCGGGACTGTTGAGCGTGAAACGCATCAAAATTGCTTGCGCTTAAAATCGATGATGGAGGCAATAATGAGCAGCGGAATGAATACCGCCGCCTGTAGCAGGAATAAATAGAGGTCATCGTAGGATTTCGCGCCGTAGACCAGCCAGTGACTTTTGGCGAAAAAGTCGAGGCGCGGCACGAGGGTGGAAATCGCCGTTAGCAGCCAAGTAGAGATTTGGTTGATTTCTACTGTGTGAAACAACATGCCCGACTTGGTGGTGATGACAAAGAATCCCATCATGCGCGACAGGGTGTAAATCGCCAGCGAGGCGAGCACCGTGCCCACACCGCTCTTTGCGGTCAGCGCACAAAACAGTGCGATTGAAACCACCAGCCATGACTCAAGCAGTAAGCTCGCCGACCACAGAAGAAAGCCGGTGAGGTTTAGCAACCCCAATGCGTAGACAAGAATAATAGCGGGAATGACGAGCAATGTCGCTACCACGGCAAAACCCAGCCAGTAGGAAACGACGAGCGTGCCGCGCGCGAGAGGGCGCGATAGCAACACGTCGATCTCGCGCGTATCGAAGGCGTTACGCATATGAAATCCAATGAAGACAATCATGCCGATCATCAGCATCACGCGTGAGGCGGCGGCGGTGAAGGTAATGGTCATCTGTTTGGTCTCGAGCATCGCCGTCGAGCCCAGCACACTTGAAATATACGCTGCGGCGATCATGCCGATAAGCAATCCGAAGAACAGCCGGTCACGGGTGGCGGTGAGGAGTACGTAGCGGATGTTACTGAGCATATTACTGCTGCGGGAAAGCCGGACGCGGATCGGTGGAATAGCGCTCGAGAACCGCGCGATCGACCGGGTGGGCGCTGCCGTCCGTATTGACGATGGTTGCCTTGATGAGGATGATAAGCTCGCGTTTCCTTGAATCTTCGTCGCGGCTTTTAAATAGGTTGCCGACCAGCGGCATTTCGCTGGCGCCAGGCACACCGCGATTCTCGGTGGCAGATGTATCTTCCATCAAGCCACCAATGACCATCACCCCACCCGATTTGACCTTCATCACCGAGTCAATCTCGCGCACTTCAATGACAGGCACGGTGCCGGTGAGGTTGAGGTTATAGGCAGCCGCAGCGATAGCAATGCCGGGGTTGGATACTTCCGAAACCTGCCGGGTCAGTGTCGGACGCACAGAAAGTGTCACTTCCTGCGTATCAAGATTCACCGAAGGCAGGATGGAAAGAATGATGCCAATGGGCACGCTCGAGGCTTCGCAATCCACGCTGGCACCGGTCACCGTAGCACTACCTCCAGTGTTGGTTGTGCTCGATCCCGACGGCAACGAACAGTTGAAGAAAACGCGGTTTTCGGCGAAGGTCAGCACGGCCTGCTGGTTGTTGATGGCCGACAGGCGTGGACTTGAAAGCGTACGCGTGGTGCCGAACCGCTCGGTAAGCTGAACGATGGTTTCCAGATCGCCTAAGCCCAGCCCTAACGTAATGGAGCCGTTACCGCCGGTGCCACTGCCGAGTTGAAAGTTGGTTGTTCCGGCGGGCGACCAATTGCCCAGACTCAAGCCAACATGGTCGAGGTCACCGATGACGCTATCCCAGTTGATGCCGGAGAGGAACTGATCGCGCAGCGATACTTCAACGATTTTTGCTTCAATTAATACTTGCGCCGACACGCTGCGCGTCATCAGCACAAGGAAACGCTGAATCATGTCGTGCTGGCGCTGAGTGGCATTTACCGAAAGAATACCCGCCTGACGGTTAACCACAAAACTCGTCGGCGACGACGCGGCAGAAGCACCGCTACTGCGTGCGCCTGGCGCACCGCCACCCGCTGCGTCTGACAAACCGGCGGACGAACTAACCTCCTGCTTGTAGCTCAGGACTTCGGTAATAGATTTCTCAAGCGACACCCAAAGATCGCTTTCCGCCTGCGCGGTAATGGTGCTCGACGACCCGCTGGTGCCCACACCACCGCTCGAGGAGGAGGAACTACTGGAACTGCTGCTGCTCGAACTCCCGGACAACACACTGGTCGACAGGCTATAGCTCGAGGTCGAAGAGCGTACGATATTGATGAAATCGAGCGTATAGTTCTTGATGAAGGGCGTATCACGCTCGACGCGGATGGCATTGCCTTCGGCACTATAACGCAGGCCGCCTAGATCGGAGATGCGCTCAATGACTTCGTTGAAGGGCCGGTCGGTCGCGCGCAGATTGATACCCTGGGTATCAAGGCCGGAGCCCACTTCGATGTCCACGTCGGCCAGCCTGCCCAATTCGAACAGCACATCGCGCAGCGGCACATCCTCCGTCACCGAAAGCGTCACCAGCTTTGAATTGGCCACCTTAGGCGGTCGTGGCGCGGCAAGCACTTGCGCCAAATCAGGAATCGGCGGGGCGCCCAGCGATGCCGTTGCCTCAACACCCCTGTCCTTCGGCAGCAGCTTATCCAGCTTGTTCATGTTGCGGTAATCCTGACGCGTCAGCCCCTGCTGGCGGTCCTGAATATCGCTCTCCGTGCCGTCTTTCGAGGTAAAGTGGTGCTTGATGTCGTCAAGGGAGCAGGCAGTAAAGGTCAGCGCCGCTATGGCTAGCCATGCGCAAGACCATGCCGTTCTGCGTGACCGCACTAGGTACTCCCAACTTCGCTCATTACATCAATAGCTGGTAGCAATAACCGTTTCTAACCACAAGATATTTGTATTGTCCTGTGTGTAAACGCCGGTAGTATTTTCTGCTATGGCACAAAACCGTAAAGTTGCCAGAACCCATCTGCCGTTTCCGGCCAGACGACACAGACGATGAGTGCGGCCGCCAGCGCCGGTCCGAAGGGGAAGCGTTCACCATGACCAAGCCCCCGCCAGAGGAGTCCGAGTGCGATGCCGAGTACGCCGGAGAAAAACAGGAACGGCACAAAGTTGACGGAGGAGGCCAACCAGATACCTACCACCCCTAAAAACTTCACATCGCCCATGCCTAGCCCGTCTTTTTTGGCGATGAGCAGGAACCCGTATTTCAGCGCGAGGCCAATCCCTATCCCAGTGAGGGCGGCGAGCAGTACGTCATTGAGTGGTAACTGAAGCGCGTAGGCATGAAGCGCGCCGAAAAGGCCAGCGGCGATCTGCACCTCGTCGAGGATGATGGTATGCTCGAGATCGGTGAGCACGATGGCGACGATCGCCCACCACAGGCCGATCACCGCCAGCGCCTCAAGCGTAACCCCATAATAGTGCACACCGATGACTGCCCCTACCGCCGAGGCTAATTCGGTAAGCGGGTAGCGGATCCCGATGGATTTTTTGCAGTGCCGACACTTGCCCAGAAACGCTGCCCAGGAAAAAATTGGGATCAGGTCGCGCACCTTCAGCGTGGCCTTACAGGAGACGCAGCGCGAGCGGGTGGCAATGATGGGTTTGCCCAGCGGCATCCGGTGGGTGAGTAATGTCAGGAACGAGCCGATAATCGCCCCCACCCCCGCGGCGAGCAGGAGGATAATCGGACTTTGTTCTGATATGTCAACAGGGTACATGGGCGTTGCTACTATAAACCAAACCTAGCGCGGTTCGCTGTAAAATAGCGGTTTTTAGCCAAAATATCATTGCGTTATCCACAGGTTCGTGGCATCACAGCCGCACCCTACTATATATAGTGGGGAAACGCCATCACGAAGATGATGGTCTATATATAGTGTATCGGTGAAGGTCCATGAACAAAGTTGTCGCGATTGCGAACGATCATGCTGGGGTCGAATTGAAGCGAGCACTGCTCGCTGAAATCGAGGCGTGCGGTTTCACGCCGCTCAATCTCGGCGCCAACACCGCCGACTCGGTCGACTACCCTGACTTCGGAAAACACGTCGCCGAAGCAGTGACTTCGGGTAAAGCGAATTTCGGTGTCGCCATTTGCGGTTCAGGCGTTGGCATCTCCATCGCGGCCAACCGCATCAAGGGCGCGCGCGCGGCTTTGTGCCACTCGGGCCTCACCGCCCAACTGTCGCGCCAGCACAACGATGCGAATATTTTGGCGCTCGGCGCGCGCCTCATCGGCATTGAAGAAGCAAAAGAATGTCTACGCCGTTTTTTAACCACCGAGTTCGAGGGCGGCAGGCATACGAAACGCGTCGAAAAATTAGGATAGGAAGGAACTTTTATGGCTCACGCAGCACGTAAAACCGAGTCGTCGCCGCAACAGGAATTCTTCACCCGCTCCGTCGAACAGGGCGACGCAGAATTATTCTCCGCGCTGACCAAAGAACTTTCCCGCCAGCAGCATAATATTGAGCTCATCGCTTCAGAGAATATCGTCAGCCGCGCCGTGCTCGACGCGCAAGGCTCCGTGCTCACCAACAAATATGCGGAAGGCTATCCCGGCAAACGCTATTACGGCGGCTGCGAGTTTGTTGACATCGCTGAATCACTCGCCATCGAGCGCGCCAAAAAACTTTTCAACTGCACCTACATCAACGTGCAACCGAACTCTGGATCGCAAGCCAACCAGGGCGTATTCAACGCGCTGATTAAACCGGGCGATACGATCTTGGGCCAAGCGCTTGCTGCCGGCGGTCACCTCACCCATGGTGCTTCCGTCAACCAGTCGGGCAAAATTTATAACGCCATCCAATATGGCGTACGCGCCGACAATCACCTCATCGATTACGATCAGGTCGAGCAGCTCACCAAAGAACATAAACCCAAGCTCATCATTGCTGGATTCTCCGCCTATCCGCGCGTGGTCGATTGGAAACGTTTCCGTGAAATCGCTGATTCTGTCGGCGCTTACCTCATGGCCGACATGGCGCATGTAGCGGGGCTTGTCGCCGCAGGCACCTACCCCTCGCCGCTACCGTTCGCGCATGCGGTGACCACTACCACCCACAAAACATTGCGTGGACCACGCGGCGGAATGATCCTTTCCAACTTCCCGGGACTCGTCATCGGAAAAACGGCGCAAGGCAAAGAGCAGACGCTCGAGATGGCCATCAATAGCGCCATCTTCCCCGGCATTCAGGGTGGACCGCTGATGCATGTCATCGCCGCCAAAGCCGTCTCGTTCGGCGAAGCGCTGCAACCTTCCTTCAAGCAATATGGCAAAGCGGTAATCGACAATGCGCGCGCGCTCGCTGCCGTATTACAAAAACGCGGCCTCGCCATTGTATCAGGCGGCACGGACAACCATATCGTACTCGTCGATTTGCGCCCCAAAAACCTCACCGGCAAAGCGGTCGAGGCGTCGCTTGAGCGCGCGGGGCTTACCTGCAACAAGAATGCGATTCCGTTCGATCCCGCCTCACCGTTTGTTACTTCCGGCGTGCGCCTCGGCACACCGGCAGGCACCACACGTGGATTCGGCATTACGGAATTTGAAGAGATCGGAAATTTAATTGGTGATGTGCTCGACGGGCTCAGCAAGAATCCCGACGACAATACGACCGCTGAACAGGCGGCACTTGCGAAGGTTCGCGCATTAACGGCGCGTTTCCCGATTTATAGCTGAGGCACCCATGCGCTGTCCGTTTTGTAATCACGAAGACACCCAAGTAAAAGACTCTAGGCCATCGGAAGATGGTGCGTCGATTCGCCGCCGGCGTTTCTGCCCGGCGTGTAATTCGCGCTTCACCACGTTTGAGCGCGTACAGTTGCGCGAACTCACCGTGGTGAAATCCAACGGTGAACGCCGTCCGTTCGATCGCGATAAAATATCGCGCTCGATGGCGATTGCGTTGCGCAAACGACCGGTGGAGCAGGAAACCGTCGAGATGGCGATCAACCGCATCGTGCAGAAACTCGAGAGTGAGGGCGAAAGCGAAATCCCCACCCGCCGCATCGGCGCTCTGGAGATGGAGGAACTGCACAAGCTCGATGCGGTGGCCTACATCCGCTACGCTTCCGTTTACCGCGACTTCTCCGAAGCCAAAGACTTCCAGAGCTTCGTCGGCAAGTTATAATGGCGAGCGGGGCTCGCATGGGGGCGTACCGCCGCCGCTACCCTGAAACGACAAGCTGTTGTCGTTTCAGCCCCTCGTTCGCGCGATGCGCTCCGGCTCGCGCTTACGCGCTACGCAGGAATACATAATGCAGGTGATCGACCAACATTTCCTGCAGCACGCACTGCGCATGGGCGAGCGTGGGCTTGGCCGCACATGGCCCAACCCAACTGTTGGCTGCGTGCTGGTGAAAAACAATCAGGTCATTGCAACAACGACAACGGCAGGCTCCGGTAGACCGCATGCGGAAACACAAGCCATCGCCCAAGCTGGTGCGGATGCGCGCGGCGCCACCGCTTATGTATCGCTCGAACCCTGCGCCCATATCGGCAAAACACCCCCCTGCGCGGATGCGCTGATCCAAGCTGGTGTTGCACGTGTTGTGATCGCAGCGGAAGACCCCGACCCACGTACACAAGGTAAAGGCCTTGCCATGTTGCGCAACGCAGGTATCGTAGTCGATGTCATGCCGATGCCCGAGGCCGCCCGGATCAATCGCGGATTCTTTAGGCAGATGAAACATGGCCTGCCCTATGTGACGATGAAGCTCGCCACCTCGGCTGATCATTACATGGCCTATGCGGGTGGCACGCCAAAATGGATTACTGGCGATGCAAGCCGTCGCCATGTGCATGGCTTGCGCGGACGGATGGATGCGGTCTTGACTGGCATCGGCACCGTGCTGGCTGATGATCCGCGTTTGACCGCCCGCCTGCCGGGCACAGAAAATCCGTATCTCGTGCGCGTGGTGGCCGACCGTAACCTGCGGCTTCCCATCGATTGCGCGCTGGTGAAAACGGCACGCACGCAACCTACCTGGGTGCTCACCTCGACTACGGCTATTGAAGCCGCCGCCAGCCACGCCACTGATTTAAGCGCCCATGGGGTGGTGTTTCTGGCAGTGGGAGATGAGGCGCTTACGCCAGAGACCATGCTTAAAACGCTGGGCGCGCAGGGCATCACCCGCCTACTCATCGAAGCAGGGCCGGCACTTTCCTCGATATTCCTCAAGGAAAAATGCGTCGATACGCTTTTGTGGTATCGCGCGCCGATGATGCTCGGAAATACTGGCGCATTCCCGATTCCCGCCCTAGAACCATCGGTGCGCGCGACCACACGTATCGCGCTCGGCAACGACACCTGCGATATAGATGAGTTGGAATCATGTTTACCGGATTAGTCAAAGACACAGGCGAAATCCTCCGCATCGAAGGTAGCGGCGAGGTGACGGTGGAGATCCTGCCAAGCAGCAATTGTTTCCCGCTGGAAGTCGGCGCCTCGATTTCCTGCTCCGGCATTTGCCTTACCGTGGTCAGCATCACCGAAGACCACACTTTCACCGCCACACTTTCGGAAGAAACCATGCGCATCACCGCCGCTGGCACCTGGATGGTTGGGCGGAGGCTCAATCTCGAATCCTCGCTGAAAGTCGGGGATGAAATGGGCGGGCATGTCGTCTCTGGCCATATCGATGGCATCGCCAAGGCAATTGCGGCTAAAAAATCAGGCAACTCGACGGTATGGGAATTCGAAATGCCGCTTAAGCTCACCCGCTTCGTTGCCCCCAAAGGCTCGATCACGCTCGATGGCGTATCGCTCACCGTGAACAGTATCCATGGCAATCGCTTCACCGCGAACATCATCCCGCATACAGCGGGAACCACTCATTTCAGCACGCTAAAATCAGGTGACTTGCTCAATCTCGAAATCGACATGGTCGCGCGTTACGTTGCGCGGTTGATGGAGGTGAAAGCGTGAATAATCTCTCTGCCATCGAGGAAATTATTGCCGAAGCGAAGGCCGGACGTATGTTCATTCTTGTCGACGACGAGGACCGCGAAAATGAGGGTGACCTTGTCATTCCTGCATCATTCGCCGATTCGGATGCGGTCAATTTCATGGCCAAGCATGGGCGCGGGCTTATTTGCCTTGCACTGGACTCAACACAGGTGGAGCGCTTGGGATTGCCTCCGATGGCACGTCACAATGCCTCACGCCACCAGACGGCCTTCACGGTTTCCATCGAGGCGCGCGAGGGCATCACCACCGGCATCTCCGCCGCCGATCGCGCCCGCACTATCGCCGCAGCCATTGATCGACAAGCCACCGCACAGTCCATCGCCAGCCCGGGACATATCTTCCCACTCGAAGCACGCGAGGGCGGCGTGCTTGTTCGCGCAGGACACACCGAAGCCGCAGTCGATATCGCCCAACTCGCCGGCCTCAACCCCGCGGGCGTCATTTGTGAAGTGATGAACGACGATGGCAGCATGGCCAGACTTCCAGATCTCATTGCTTTTGCTAAACGACATGTATTAAAAATCGCCACCATCGCTGATCTTATCGCTTATCGCCGACGTTCGGAAAAATTGGTGAAGCGCTTGACAGAAGCCACCATCAACACGCTCGCTGGCGAGTTTCACTGCATCGTCTACGCGCAAAGTCCGGGCTATGCTGAACATATCGCGCTGGTGAAGGGAAAAGTTTCATCCAAAGAACCGACACTCGTACGTATGCATGCGCTCGATGTATTGAATGATGTCATCGGCGATGTCACCCATGGCCGCGCCGGCGTGCTGCAAAAAGCAATGGCGATGATCGAGGCCAACGGCTCCGGCGTGCTGGTGTTATTGCGTGAACCCTGCCGCACCGCCGCCTCCGACCAATTGAAGGCCCACGCGGGCGAAGCGGGCGGCCCACCTACCTTACGCGATTACGGCATTGGCGCCCAGATATTGGTCGATCTTGGCATCACGCGCATGAAACTCATCACCAACACACCGAAAATGATTGTAGGACTCGAGGGCTATGGTTTAGAGATCAGCGGCCACGTACCGATACCAAGGAATCCATGAAGCCCGTCCTCATCGTTGTCTCCCCTTACTACGAAGATATCGCCGATCTCATGATCTCCGGCGCCACGGCCGAGCTACGCGAAGGCGGCGCAAGCAGTGAGATTGTGAGTGTGTTCGGCGCCTTCGAAATTCCTGGTGCCATCGCCTGCGCCGCCGGCACGGGTCGCTACTCGGGCTACATCGCGTTAGGCTGTGTGATTCGCGGCGAGACTACCCATTATGATACTATCTGCGCAGAAAGCGCGGGGGGGCTGCAGCGGCTGACCATCGATGAAAAGCTTGCCATCGGCTACGGCATCCTCACCTGCGAGAATAAAGCGCAGGCAATCATCCGCGCCGATCCTACTCAAGGTAATAAGGGTGGCGATGCGGCGAAAGCCTGCCTGCGTATGATTGAAGTGCGCAAACAATACGGGCGGACCTAATGGGCGCACCTCAAAACAACCGCAAATCGCTCCTGCGCAAACGCGCCGCCCGGCTGGCTGCCGCACAAGCGCTCTATATGCAGGCATCAGGCGCGTCGCCAATGAACGCACAAAAGCTAATCTCTTCAGTGATTGATTCATGGCAGGACAGTAAGACTAATGATGCGCGTGATTTGCCCTATGCCACGCAACCCGACATGCCATTACTCACCAAACTGGTCGAAAGCGCGATGGAGCAATCAGCGGTGATTGAGCCTGCGATTGAATCGCTGATTCTTCCGGGCTGGAAAAAATCGCGCATGAGCGAGCCGCTGCTGGCAACGCTACGCGCCTGCGCGGCGGAAACGCTTGCATTCCCCAAAAAATCGCGTGGAATGCTGGTTGAAGAATATACCGAAATCGCCGCCCAGCTTGTCACTGACGACGAGCTCGCCTACGCCCACAAAGGCTTCAACCTCCTACTCGATGCGCTTCGCGAGGATGCGTGAACATCAACGCATAGCAGCGTTCTTCGCGCCGCTAGCGGCTGCCGAAGGAGGCAGCTTCGGATTAACAGACGATGCGGCAGTACTCATCCCGCCCAAAGGCAAAAAACTCGTCATCACTACTGATAGCGTCATCGAGGGCATTCATGTGCCAAAGGACGCCACACCAACACAAATCACGCAGAAACTCATACGGCGTAATCTCTCCGACCTCGCCGCAATGGGCGCCACACCCTGGCGCTATTTGCTGAATATCCATACGCCACCCACAACGAGTGATACGTGGTTTGCAGAGTTCGCCCGCGCCCTCGCCAAAGAACAACAACATTTCGGACTCACGCTCACAGGCGGCGATACAGCTTCAGTCAAAGGACCCATTCACGCAACCATGACCTGCCTTGGGTTACTCGATGGTAAGCCCTTGCTCCGCAGCGGAGCAAAACCGGGAGACGTGCTTTATGTCAGTGGCACCATTGGCGATGCAGTACTGGGTTTAAGGCTTGTACAAAAAAGACTCGACGTACCGGCGGCACATCACACATTCCTCATGCGGCGTTATTATCAGCCCGAGCCACGGCTGGCACTGGGGCAGAAGCTGCAGGGGCTTGCTTCTGCGGCCATTGACTGCTCGGATGGGTTGCTCGCTGACGCGGTTAAACTGGCAGCGGGCATTACCATCGAACGCAATGCCGTACCGCTCTCACCCGCTGCACGCGCCCTGCTACACAACAATAAAATGCTATGGGAAACCATCCTTAGCGGCGGAGATGATTATGAACTCATCTTCACCGCACCGCGCGCGCAGGCGAAATCCATCGCCGTGCTATCGAAGAAGCTCGGACTTCCCCTCACTCCCATTGGGCGCGTGACGAAACGCCGAGGCTTCATACTCTTGGATGCACATGGCAAAGCGCTGCCCACTCACAGGATGGGCTTTGAACATTAACGGCGCTGGTAGCTCTTGGGGTCGATGCCTTTGCCGGGCGCGTTAAAACGGCCCATATTACCGAGCATCTGTTCCATGAAGGTGAGTTTATGCCCTTCTGTCGGTGTTTCTTTGCCAACAATTTCTACCGGCTTGCCGTCTTTCTTCTTGTAGCTGGAGATATCCTTGACGAGCCCCGCTTCATCGAAGGTAATGGCGGTGACTTTCTGGTCGGTGATTTCGGGTGCAAACAGCCCCACCGTCTCCTTGGTCTCGCTGATGTAATACCAGGTTTCCTCGCCGTAGGTTGACTGCGCCGATGGGCTGCCAAGTAGCGCCTGCACATCCTCCCTGCGACTTTGCTCCACGACGATTTGGCTAAAATCCTCCGCCTGCGTGTTATGGCCGCGCGCATCGACAATCGGCGAACAGCTTGCCACAAGCAGTAGCATCGCGGTATGAGCAAGAAGTAAAAATAGGTGTTTCATGTTACGCGCCTGGAAAAAACTATTGGTCCCGCCCGAACGTCCGCTCGAAGCAAGTGCTGGTTATATAGCATTGCTCAAGGCGGCGCGAAATCCCTTTTTCTTCGAACATTTCGCCGTGCCCGATACGCTCGACGGGCGCTTCGAGCTGATTATGCTGCATATGAGCCTGTTGCAGCATCGGTTAAACAGCGATCCGGTCATGGTTGATTTCGCGCAAGCCATCACCGATGAATGTTTCATCGATATGGACCGTGCCTTGCGCGAGCTTGGCATATTCAACACCGCCAGACGTCTCAAGCGCATGGTGAAGGCGTATCACGGCAGATTACAGGCTTACAGCCAATCATTCGCCGAACCGGAGTTATTGAAGGCCGCGCTCGCCCGCAATCTCTACGGCACAATGAAGGACGGCGATGTGGCACTACTGGACAAGGCCGCACGTTACGTGAGGCAAGTGCACGCACATCTTACCACAACGCCGGACACTATCATCCTGTCCGGACATTATTCGTGGCCAGAGCCTGCTGGCACGCAAACTGCTCCTTCATTCTGACCAGCGTATAAATGCAATTGAGATGGGGGGTGGGAACCTCAAGCCAGTTGGCGATTTCGCGCACGACGCCTACGATGGCCTCAATCTCGGTTTTCTTTCCAGACTCGATATCGATACACATTGATGTTTTATGACCCTTCATTTTAGCGGCGGCCATGATACGGCTTGCGGTGGTCTGGTTCATCTCGATGCCAAGCTTGTCGGCAATGAACCGAGCCTCGTTCATGATGGCGCTCATCAGGTCGATATCGGTATTGCCGTCGATATCCCTGTACCCTCCGGCCAACTGATCCTGCGTGCCACTGGTCAGCGCGCTCACCGGATTAAAGGCGATATTGCCCCATAATTTATGCCAGATGACCTGGCGGATGGCGTCGCTACGCTTCGCGGCAAATCCCGCATCGTCAAACGCACTGCAGAGTTTTTCAAGACGCGGACTCATGCTGCCGTCAAGTTCGCCGGCAACAAGTCTGCGTTCGAGTTCCTTGACGTAATGGACATGGCCAGGTGCCACCATGGTTCCCGCAAGGTAGTTCACGCCGCCGACGATGCGCTCGATAGGAAGTAGCTTTTTAAGCGCGCCATCGGGGTCAAGGCTTTGCAGACGGCGATTATCAAACTCCCCACCATGTTTGAAGAAATACCACCACGGCATGCCGTTGGTGATGGGTACGATGATAGTATCGTTGCCCAGTAGCGGACCAACCATGGCTGCGACATCCGGTAGTTGGTAAGATTTGGTGGTGAGCAGTACGGCATCTGCCGTGCCCAGCGTGTGTGGCTCGTCAGTGGCGGTAACCGGCGCGTTCCAGCGATCGCCTGTGGTTTCAAGCGTGAGACCGTTTGTCTGAAGCGCCGCCAGCTGCGCGCCGCGCGCGATATAACTTACGTCATGACCGGCCCACTGTAACCGCCCGCCAATCAGGCAACCCATGGCTCCCGCACCGATGATGGTAAATCTCATACGTACAGTTAGGCGCAACTGCGTAGGAAATGCAATGGTGCTAAAGCTCGGTCAGCGTATCGGTCGGACGCGCGTGGTTGCGTGCAACGGCCACCCCGTAAGCAGTAGCCCCTTGCGCCTGACTCAGCCCCGGCTTTTTTCCAGCGACTTGCTGCTTGAATACCGGCTGGCCGGTCACTTTAATATCACCCGCATAAAACTGAGCATTGAACTCGCTCGACAGCGGCAGGTTGAGCTTGATTAATTGCGAGTTGAAGAAGCTCGGATGCGGACGCGCTGGAGCATGGGCGGCTTGCTCGGGCGCGGCTTCTGCCCCTTCAGCACCACCAGCTTCAGCAGACACGCGAATGGCGGGAACATAAAGCGACAGTCGGCGCTCCAACTGCGCCTGACGCGACTGCAACGTATCGGGCGAAAAGGCGGCAGGGGCGCCGGTTGAAGATACTGCAATGGGCAATTGCTGGCGTGCGGCGGCAGCCGCGTCCGACTGGACACTGGAGGGGGTCGCCTTCTCTGGTGTCGTCACGCCTGGCGGCGGCGGCACGGGATTTGGCAACACATTGGTCACCAAGGGTAACATCTAGTCTAGCTCACTTCTGTTTTTTCTTATTTGTCCGGGTATTGTAGCATAGAACTCAACAATCCCACAAGCCTTCCCGGACAGGCCTAGGTAACACTTCTTAATGACTTGTTAATAAATCTGTCACAATTCTTTCATTTTACTTATGCAGTACAAACCATTAGGCAATAGCCACCCTTAGTGTTGGAGTTGCTCTAAAATGCGTATCACCGTTGTTTCCTGGATTGTCTCGGTACTCGCGTTGGTGGGTCTTGTGGCCTGGCTCGGCACCGGAGTACTCAAATTCGAGCATCACACCAATATGGCGGATGCGGCTATCGGCGGTCCGTTCTCGCTCCTCGATGGCAACGGCAATCGCGTCACCGACAAGGATTTCCGCGGACGCTACATGCTCATTTTCTTCGGCTTCACCCATTGCCCGGATATTTGCCCCACCACACTGCTATTGTTCAATAACGCGCTGGGCAATCTCGGCAAGAAGGCCTCGCAGGTGGCGCCGATTTTTATCACGGTCGACCCCGAGCGCGACACGCCGAAAGTCGTCGGCCCCTATGTGAAACATTTTGGCGACCGTATTATCGGCCTTTCCGGTACACCGGAAGAAATCGCTAAAACCACTGCCGCCTACAAAGTGTATGTCAGCAAACTCGAGAACGAGAATTCCTCACTCGGCTACATGATGGAACATTCGGGCTTCATCTATCTGATGGGGCCGGACGGTAAATACATTGCGCATTTTCCACAGAGCATTCCCGAGCAATCGCTCACCGAACAAATTGCTGCCCATATCAGGTAAGCGTGCGCTTGCCTGCGCGCAGCAAATCGCTTAGTTCTAATGATATGCATAATCGCCGCGGATTGATGTTCGTGCTCTCCTCGCCCTCCGGTGCGGGCAAGACGACCTTGTCGCGTCGCCTGCTTGAAGCTGAATCGGACGTGGCGATGTCGGTCTCGGTGACAACAAGACCGCAACGTCCTGGCGAGGAAGAAGGCGTCGATTACCGTTTCATCGATCAAGAAACATTTAAGGATATGGTCACGCGCGGCGAGCTGCTCGAACATGCCACCGTCTTTGACTATCAATACGGCACGCCGAAGAAACGTGTGCTCGAGGAGCTTGAAGCCGGGCGCGACGTGCTGTTCGATATCGACTGGCAGGGCACACGCCAGTTAGCCCAGCGCTGCCCCAAAGATCTGGTCAGCGTATTCATCCTGCCGCCATCACTCACTGAACTTGAGCGCCGGCTGCGCCAGCGCGCACAGGACTCGGAAGCCACTGTAAAAAAACGTATGGCAAAGGCGACGCAGGAAATCAGTCATTGGGAAGAATACGATTACGTGGTGGTCAACGAGGATATCAACGCCGCACTCGCCCATATCCGTCAGATTCTCCATGCTGAACGCTTCAAGCGCTGGCGGCAGTTGAACCTCACCGGCTTCGTCAAGGAGCTGTGCGGGAACTAACTTAACGCGCCCAGCTTGTTCTACTGACCTCGTTCAACGCAGCTTTACGTAATGACGTGCCAGCCGTGCGAACATACCCAAATCGCACTGCTCGGCACGCAAAGTAGGGTCGATCCCGGCGGCTTCGCATAGTCGAAGCGCATCTACCCCCAACGACTTCAGCGACTGGCGTAGCATCTTGCGCCGCTGGTTGAAGGCGGCGGCGGTAATTTTTTCCAAATCGGCAAGCAGCACATCCTCGCGCGGCTTGGCCAGCAGTTTCGCGTGTAACACGGTCGACGTTACCTTCGGCGGCGGAAAGAATGCGCCGGGCGGTACGTCGAACATCAGCGCTGCTTCACAATATTGCCGAACCAGTACCGACAGGCGACCATAGGTTTTGCTCCCCGGATCCGACACCATACGCTCGGCTACTTCCTTCTGCAGCATGACGGTGAAGCTCTCCAGCACTCCAGGATGCGCCGCCGCGCGCTCTATCCAATCCACCACGAGGTGCGTGCCGATATTATATGGAAGATTGGCGATGATAACACGTGGCACGCCGCCCAACGTGGCAATATCGGCATCCATCGCATCCTGCTCGATGAGTCTGAATCGAGCACCATAATGTTCCGTAAGCGGCGCCAGCGCGTTAAGACAGCGCCGGTCTTTCTCAAGCGCGGTGACGGAAAGCGCCAAAGAATCGAGCAGTGCACGCGTCAGCCCGCCGGGGCCGGGACCGATTTCAATGACGTGACGGCCTTCGAGATTACCCGCGGCGCGCACAACTTTATTCAGGAGCGTTGTATCGAGCAAGAAATGTTGGCCGAGGGATTTTTTTGCCGCAAGCCCGTGCACGCGGATGATATCCGCTAGCGGTAACAGGTTAGTGGGCAACATTCGCGCCCTTGATTTCGATAAACGCGTCGCGCTTTAAATCGCGCAGCCGCTTCTCCGCCTCAAGTTCGAGTTTTTCCGCGAAGAGTTTCTGGCGGACTTTATCAGCATCGGCGAGCATGGGACTCGCCGGCTCGATTTTTTCGCAAAGCATGATGAGTTCGACTGCTTTAGGCGTCATGATAGGTTCACTGATTTCGCTGACACCAAGACGCGAAACAATCGCGCGCAACTCCGGCGACAATGCCGATACCTGTGTCCGCACGAAGCGCACCTCGGCATTCGTGGTCTCTCCACCGATAGCATCTACGGTACAGCTTCCGGGATTCGTTCGTGCTTCCATCGTGTGCTTGTGTAGCGCTTCAATAGCCGCTTTGGCGGGTGTTGTTGGCATAGGCAGGCGTATTTCTTTCAGTACAACTTCTGTCGTATCGGGCAGTGACTTTGAGGTGCGGCGATCAATAAGTTGCAGTAACTGATAGGATTGCGGCGTGCGCAGCGGTCGCGTGGCCTCGCCTGGCTTCATGTCGCGCAGCGCCTGCTGCAAGGCGGGCGGCAGGCTGCCTTCGGCAACCCAGCGCGGCGGGACCGCTTCGATGTCGTCTTTGGCATGAAGGACGGCCACCGCCGCCATGGCAGTGCCACCACCCATTTCATCCGCCAGTTTCTGGGCAAGGGCTGCTACCTTCTCTACATCCTGCTCCTTGCGGATAGGTAGCGTCATCGCCGCAATCCGAACTTCGTTGACCCCGGGATCTGCCGCCTGCGTGGCCTGGGCGCGCGCAGTCTCATCAGCGGAAACGTTGATGTTGCGGCGAAGCTTGCGCTGCACCACTTTCGACCAGGAAAGCTGGGCGCGCAATTGCGCTTCGAGCGATCGCTTGGCAAGACCGCGCACTTCAATCATGCTAAGCAAACTACCCGGCGGCTGGCCACTTGTTTCCTCAGCAGTGGCGATGGCTTTAGCAATTTCTTCCTCGGTAATCGTGATGGAATAGCGCTTTGCTTCCTCCATCTGCAGTGTTTCGTCGAGCAACGCCTGCATGATACGCGGGGTAATCTTCTGCTGGTTCTCCGCGGTTAACGGCATGTTGTTCATGCTCATCACGAGATCGCGTCGCTCGTTAAAATCCGTCGTGGTGATGATGCTGTCATTGACGATGGCAGCGATGGCGATGCTCTCCGCGTGAGAGGTCAGAGGCCAGAGACCAAAGGCCAGAACAAAAAAGAACATCAGGGCTTTCAATCCCTGACCTCTGGTCTCTGGCCTATGGCCTCTGCTACTCATCTCCAAACTCTCCTAAATTCTTGAACCCGACGCGGAAGGTGAAACTCGTCGACGGCTCGATATCGCGGTCGCGTGTGTAGTTGCGCGCGGCCTGCAGCATCATGTTGAAGCATTCGTTGCGATAGAGCAAGCCGCCTGCGGACGCAACCATTTGGTCAAGCTCAAGGTCACGCCTGCCTCCGCCATAGAGCGTCCAGGCGTCGGTCAGCGGTAGGTTACCATTCAGAATGGCTTCCCGGCTATCGGGCAAATACTGGTTATTTTTTAATTCGCGATAGGCGCCGGTTAGGCCAAGCCACGGTCGACTAAACCCAGCGATAATCTCGGTACGATTGGCTTCGACACTGTCGTTATTGAAGGCAAAGCGGTAGGAGAGATCAATCGGCGAGGCACTGAAACTCAAACTGCCGATATAATCGGAGAAATTCGATCCCGGCGTGGTGGAATTTGGAAACGGCGTATCGGAATCAGCGTTATAATCCTGTCCGAGCATCCACTCCATCGACTCACCACCAACGAACAGATATTGCCCACGCGCTCCGTAGGCAACGCGGGGGCCGGCATCGACCGTATCGTATCCCGGCATGCGATTGAGGCTGAACAGATTGGTGTCATTGAGTTCTATCAGTGTGTTGTCCTCGTTATTGATCTCGGTGGGGTTGCCTGCATTGGGCTGCCATACGCCAAGCACGATTGGCTCGATGGTCAGCGCATCGCCCGCTTCGAACTGGCGGATAAGCGGGTAGCGCCATTCGAGCGCGGCTTGCGGTACCGTGCGGGATTTTTCGCCGGAAAACAGGCTGGCATCCGGCTGTAGGACATCGTTCACCGAATAGAGATCCTGCCGAAGATTGAGAGTGCCGGTGAATACATGGCCGCCATCGCTAACATAGGGAATCTCAGCGCCCGCCATCGCCACCAGCCGCTTTTGGTCGGCCCCAATGTCGCGGGTGATCGACTGTGCATTGCCGAAGAAATGAAAGCGCAGACCGGAATCCATCGGATCGGTTTCGTAGTAGCCTTCGATGGTAGGCAGCACGAGCGGCGTCTGCTCGGGATCATCCGTCAAGCGCAAACCCTGGATGGCCAGGCCGCGCATCAAGGCAAAATTGCGCGCCTGCGCCGCTTCGAAAAAAACTTCGGAGAACAGCGTGCGCTGGCTGCCGAAACCGTAGCGGCGGAGGTAAGTGTCGTCGCTCGCGCGGTCGATATTGAAGCCGATGCGCGAATAGTCGGTGATGGATTCGCTGCCGTCACCGTAAATATGGCCGCGCCATTGCCGACCTGCAATGCGGTCGCCCGCCGCATCGCGGTTCTTGGCGTCGGTCAGCGAGCCGCGAATGCGATAACTGCCGCCATCGGTCAGCTGCTTGTAATCTTCTTCGAGAAGCAGTCCCTCGTCTGACATGTACCACGGGGTCAGCACCACTTCGGAACTATGACCGATCCGCCAGTAATAGGGGATCTCCACCATGGTCCCGAGATTGGAGTCGTGCGAATAACGTGGCGGCAGAAAGCCGCTGCGTGCTTCGGCATCAGGCGTCGGGTGGTAGAAAAAGGGCGTATAGAAAATCGGTACGCCAAACATTTCAAGACGGGTGTTTTTGTAGCGCACGCGCTCGTCATATTCGTCGATTTCGATCTCGCCTGCTTTCATCTGCCAGAAAGGAGCGGCGTCCTCGCACAGGCGGCAGGGGCTGTAGACCGCTTTTTTTAACATCGTCACCCCGGCGCCCTTTTTTTCCGCCGAGGCAGCAGCAAATACGGAATTGTCACTCAAGCGCGCACGGAATTGTTCAATGACACCGCGCTTCATATCGTCGGTCAACTGAACGGTGTCAGCAAAGAACACGTCACCCGAAGGCTGCAGCATGCTGATATTGCCGCGCGCTACCACAAGATCGCGCTGCTGGTAGTAGGTCACACCGTCAGCATTCAGCACCGTGTTTTCCTGTGACACCACCACATGGCCGCGGGCGATGACAATGCCGTTTTTCTGGTCGTAGCCGAGTTCGTCAGCCTCCATGGTCACCGGCTTATCGGCCGAAAGGGCAGGAGTGACGGCTTGCATCTGTTCGGTCATCGTTTGCGCATGCGTGACCGCGGGCATCAGCCATAACCCGGCAAGCAACACAACGATACGATGACCGTGCAACCGCATAAGCAATCAGAGCTCCATAACGCGCAGACATCGCGCTCGCGGTAGCGTAGACGGGCATCGCCGGTTGTACAAAGATTTTCGGGGAAGTATCCGCTGCAATTTACGGGTGGTTAGCCATCTTCGAGATGCAGCAGCGCGGCGGCGGCAAACATGACCACGAGCAAGGAAGGCGCCCAGGCGGCAAGCACGATCGGCAGATGGCCGGAAGCGCCGAGCGCATAAACCAGATTGGTGGCGAAATAGAGCGCGAAGCCGATAACGACGCCGATGATAACCAATATCCCCGTGCGACCCCGTCTGGGCTGGCGCAGAGTGAAGATGGCAGCCAGCATCACCATGCCGGCAAGCAACACCGGCAGCGCCACAAGACTATGGAAATGCAGCTTGTGATGCAGCGCCGAGAATCCCGCTTTCTCCAGCACCCCGATAAAATTGGGCAATTCCCAGAAGGAGAATGTCTCGGGCGCAGAAAAACTATCCTCGATCTGGCTCATAGTGAGGGTGGTGGGCATCAGAAAGGTCGCCACCGTTTCCGGCTCGCTGCCGGGTGCCGAAAGCATGGCGCCCTCGACCGCCCACTGACCGGCGGTGAGCACGGCACGATCAGCATCGATACGCCCGACAAACTCCGCATTGCTGAACAGAAATATAATCACATGCTGTAACGAAAGCGTACCCTGATCCATACGAGTGGCATGCAGGACATACTCATCAGCAGGCCGGTTGTGGAAACTGATACCCTGCTCCCTCACCTGCCTGAGCCAGAGACCCGACGGCGAGATCAACAGTGTGCTCGGCATATTGGTTAGGTACTTGCCCTCCAACCTATCGAAGCGCGAAATGGTAGCAGCGGCAATCGGATTGATGATGCCGACGAAGATGGCACCTAAAAGCAGCGCAGCCACGATGCCCGGGAAAAGAAACTGCCAGACCGATACTCCGGCCGAACGAGCGACGACGAGTTCACTGCTGCGCGTCAGTCGCGACAGAATGACCATGCCGCCGATAAGGAACGCGAAGGGATAGATTTTCTCGGCGATGGTGGGAAGCTTGAGCAGGATCATCTCGGCGATGACGAAAAATGGCACGCCGCGTGCGGTAGAGGACGATCTGCGCACGAGTTCGAGCAGGTCGATTAACCCCACGATAAGCAGCATGATAACGAGGGTTGAAAGCGCCGCCAGCACGAACTGTCTGCCAAAATAAAACGAGAGTGTCAGCGGAACACGCATCACGCAGTCTCCGGCAATCGCGAACGTGGAGAGAATGCGTGACTGTTTGTCAGCATATACAGAGCGAGACCGATCATGGCCGCCACCAGAAGATAGAGTCCGGGCGCCAGCCAGAGATGTTTAGCCAGCAGGTTGCGGACCATGAAGAACAGCATCACCGTCACCACCGTCAGTACCACTGCACGCACCACGCGTTTCCATTGGCCGCGGCGATTGAACTCGCCGGAGAACATCACGGCCAACGCCAGCAAGGGCAGGCTCAAGGAAAAGAGCGGCCAGGCCAGGCGCTGGTGGCCCTCGGCGCGCAGTGCCGCGGTTAGCGCGGGTGTGGCGCCCTCCTCAGCAAACAATTCGTCGATGGTGCGCTCATCCGGTGAGCGTTTGCGCGTGATATTTTTTGCGTAGAAGGCAATATCGAGCGTGTAATCATCGAACGACAGCCAGCTCACCTGGCCATCTTTGATCTGCTGACGCTGGCCATGACCGAGGTAAAAACGTGGGCCGGTTTCCGTTTGCTCGAGACGGCCGCTCTCCGCCATCATCGTTACCACGTCTTTCGGATTACGGTTATCGTGTAGTAATATGCCGTGCAGTACATTGCTGCCGTCACGCGCGCGCACGAACACGGTGACGCCGTCGATCGGCGTGTTGAACACGCCTTCTTCGAGCAACATTGAAACGTATTTATCACGGAAAAAATTGCGGATATCGCGGAATTTCTGGTTGGCCACCGGCATCAGCCAAGCGGCAAGCACATAACAGATCAGCATCGCCATCACCGCCACCAGCACCATTGGCTTCACCAGTTGCAGGCGACTCACTCCCACTGCACCCAGCACAATAAGCTCACTCTCCGAGGTCAGACGATTGTAGGTGTGGATAACGGCGATAGTCAGCGCGATAGGGATAATCACCAGCAGTAGCGACGGCAGCATCAGCCCGGTAAGGTAAAAAAACTCCGACATGGTGAGGCCGCGATTGAGCATGAAATCAAGGAAGCGCAGGACCTGGGTAAGCCAGATCACGCCGGTCAGCGCCGCGGTGACCAGCACCGTAGGGCCGATAAGATTCAGGAACAGGTAGCGTTCATATTGTCGCATGGGCTGTTTATAGCCCCCAAGGCTTGGCTTGTACATCCCTCACCGGCTCGCTATATCGGAACTGTCCCATTTTTTGAGGTACTCATGTTTACTATTTCCTTTGGCAGTGCATTCAGCAGAACTCAAAACAAAACATCTTCCGCCATCGCGGTGGTGGTAGCCGACGACAAACGCCTGCCCGACACCAAGCAGTTGGGCGTGCATGCGAAGTTTCTTTCCCGCGCGCTGGCCAACGCCAATTTCACTGGCAAAAAAGGCGAGGTGCTGACGCTGGTGAACCCGCAAGGCAACCCGAATTACTATCTCATCGCTGGCATGGGCGCGGTAAAAGACATCAACGCCCTGCGACTTGAAGAGACCGGCGGCAGCATCGCCGCCGCCGCACTCGCTGCCAAAATCGCCCAGCTTGATATCGTGGCCGCCTTAGCCAAGGGCGTAAAACTCGATGCGGCGCAAGCGGGCGCACATCTTGCCTTCGGTGCCAAACTGCGCGGCTACCGTTTCGATAAATACCGCACCAAAATCAAACCGGAAGACAAACCAAAACTCAAATCGGTGGTCATCATTGCTGCTGCTGCCGACAAAGCGCGCAAAATCTACGCGCCGCTCGACGGGCTTGCCGAGTCGGTATTCTTCGCGCGCGACCTTGTCACCGAACCACCGAACGTGCTGTATCCCGAATCCTACGCCGCCGAATGCCGCAAGCTTGCAAAGCTCGGCGTGAAGGTCGAAGTGCTCGGCATCACAGCGATGAAGAAACTCGGCATGGGTTCGCTGCTTGGCGTCGGTCAAGGCTCGGTGAAGGAATCGCAGATGGTGGTCATGCAATGGTATGGCGGCAAAAAAGGCGCCAAGCCGGTCGGCCTTATCGGCAAGGGCGTGTGTTTCGATACGGGTGGGATTTCCATCAAACCGTCGAACGGCATGGAAGACATGAAGTACGACATGGCGGGCTCCGCCGCTGTGGTTGGTACCATGCGCGCGCTCGCCGCCCGCAAGGCCAAGGTCAACGTCATCGGCGTCATCGGCCTTGTCGAAAATATGCCGGACGGTAACGCCCAGCGACCGAGCGATGTGGTCATCTCCATGTCCGGCCAGACCATCGAAGTGTTGAACACGGATGCCGAAGGCCGCCTCGTGCTCGCCGATTGCCTGTGGTACGCGCAGAGCCGTTTCAAGCCGCAATGCATGGTCGATCTCGCCACGCTGACCGGCGCGATTGTCGTGGCGCTCGGCTCGGCCCGCGCCGGCGTGATGTCCAACAACGACAAACTATCGGAAACGCTGAGCGCCGCCGGCGAACGCACGCAGGAGCGCGTGTGGCGGCTGCCGCTGGGGCCGGAGTACGACGAGCTCATCAATTGCGACATCGCCGATATGCAGAATGTCGGCTACGCGCGCGAGGCGGGTTCGATCACCGCCGCGCAATTCCTCCAGCGCTTCGTTAACGATGTGCCATGGGCGCATCTCGACATCGCCGGCGTCGCCTGGGCGGACAAACCAAACGCACTCACGCCCAAAGGCGCCGTCGGCTGGGGCGTGCGCTTGCTCACGGATTGGGTGGAACATGAATACGCTAAATAATAATGTGACAGGTGACAAGTGGCAGGTGGCATGCATGCTTGTGCACTTGTCACCTGTCACCTATCACTTGCCACTATGACTACAACTGTCCAATTCTACCACCTCCTCTCCACCACGCGCGAACGCGCGGTGCCGAAGCTGATGGAAAAAGCGCTGGCATCCGGCGCGCGGGCGGTGATGCTGTGTGAGAATGAAAAATCACTGAAAGCCGTCAGCGATGCGCTATGGACGGCGAATCCCGACGGCTTCCTCCCGCATGAACCCAGCAAAAGCGCCACGGCGAATCAGAATCCCATCGTGCTGACGCTGGAAGAGACCAATCCGAACGGCGCCGAAATTCTGTGCGTGTTGAGCGGTGCTATTCCCGCCTCCGCCGCATCCTATAGTAAAGTGCTCGATGTGTTCGACGGCTCGGATGATACAGCCGTCACGAGTGCCCGCGAACGCTGGGCGCACTACAAAACGCAAGGATTCTTACTGCAATACGTCAAGCAGCAGCCTGGCGGCGGCTGGAAAATCGAGGCTGAAGCGGCTTAAGTTTTACGCCGAGCCACCGTGAGCCCCTCGATGGTCGGCAGCATGATGGATTCAAACCGCGTGGGGTCGGCCAGTGTCTCATTGAATTTTTGCATGGCGGTGATGGCTTCCTGTGAGGCGAAAGAAGTGGCAGTGACGTAGTCCTCGGCGGCGAGCGCACCGAATAACAATGTATTGTCGCCCACCACCCAGCCACGTGGATTGAGTAGCTGCAATCCCTCTTCCAGATAATTCGCGTAGGCACGTTTTTCGGCATCGATGAATATCAAATCGAAACGCGACGTTTTGGGTTGCGACTTCAACCATGCCAACCCATCGCCCTCGACAATCGCGACCTGCTTTACGTGCGGTGATGCGTCGGCATGCGCCCGCGCAAGTTCGGCATGTTCGTGTTTGAATTCGAGCGAGGTGATGGTGCCGTCCTTCGGCAATGCACTCGCCATCCAGAGCGTCGAGTAGCCCATGAAAGTGCCAATTTCGAGCACGTGCTTTGCACCGCTTATTTTTACCAGCCAGCTCAGCAGATGCCCCTCATAGGGCGAAATCTGCATGCCGGGCACAAGTTCTTCGCCCTTGGCGCGCGGCACTTTCAGCCACTCTGGCTCACGCACGAAGGTGTGGGTGATGTAATCGAGTGTCGGTGAATTATTTCTCATTTCCGCCTCCAAATTTTTCCTGCTCTCAACAAGCAAAAACCTTCCTCATGCCCTCACCCGAAATTCGCCAAAACGAATTTCGACCTCTCCCAAGGGAGAGGTAAGAGGAGGCAAGACCGCACCGCTTGCTTACCTCTCCCACCGGGAGAGGTCAAAATCCACATCGTGGATTTTGGGTGAGGGCTTACTGCGACTGCGATAGTAGCTCAAATTGTTCGGGTTGGGTGAGTTCCAGCATCGGTCCATTTTCGTTATAGAGTGTACCACGCACGCGAACCATCTTGCCCTCGAGTTTTTTCAATTCACCAAACTGGGTGAGCAGGCGTTTGGGGATGGTGACGGAAAAATCCGTTTTCCAATCCTCGCCGAAATTGAGATAGGTCGCCTCGCGCGACACATAGATGCGCATGACTTTACCTTCCACCAATCGAAATTTCCCAATATCATTCGCCGCCTGTTCGGGCGATATGAGGAACTCCGGCTCTTTCCAGATGCCGCGTTTTTCGGCACGCGCCTCTTTTTCTTCCGCCATCCATCGTTTAATCTCGGGCAACGTTTCAGAACTATAGGCAAGCGCCACCCCGTCACGCACGGCGGCCTCCTGCATGGCTTCGTCAATAGTAACATCCACAATCAGCCGCTTCCTGCCGTAGCGGTCCTCCCCCAAATCACGATAACCCACCTCGTGCCCCGCAAACCGGTGAATCCATGGGGCGGCGCGCTCGGGCTGGGGAAACACCAGACCTTCAAGCACCGCCGCCTTGTCACCCGTGATCAGAAACGAGCCATCCTGCCGCACCGTCTGGATTTCGGCATGCTGGATGGCGGAGCGTTTAGCAGCCAGCACCGGGACGGCACAAAGAGCCGCCATCAGAAGAAACAGGGGGGTGCGCATCGGAAAACCTTGATTCATCGGGGGTTTATGACATAGATTTGCGCCAGTTACAAAACAAGAGGATGGTTATGCGGTTATTCTTTGCAGCACTCGGCATCGCGGCGTTTCTGGCAGGCGCAGCGCGCGCCGATGAACCCGACGATATCGCATTCTATGCCGGGCAGTATTCATCCTTCCGCTCATCGCAATTTGAAAGCGTTATCGCTGGCATTGAATATCGCTGGGCCGATGTCTATTACGGCATCCGCCCCACCCTCGGCTTCTGGGCGAATAGCGATGATGCATCCTATGCGTATGGCGGGTTTTACTGGGATATCCCGCTCGGAATCGAGCCCATCATGATTACGCCCGGCGTCGCCGCCGGGTACTACAACAAAGGTGACAGCAAGGATTTGGGCTCGTCCTTCGAGTTCCGCGACACAATTGAAGTCTCCTACCGATTCGAAAGTGGCCAGCGTGTCGGCGCACAACTGACGCACATGTCACATGCGGGGCTGGGCGGCGACTACAATACCGGTGTTGAAATGATTCAAGCGGTCTACACTCACCCGCTTTGGTAGGCCTCACGCCAATACGGCATAGGCAGGCAGCGTCAGGAACTCCGCATACTCTGAGTCAAACGTAAGCTTCAGGATCAGCGCTTCTGATTTTCTGTAAGGTATCGTCGTGAATTCCTTACCACCCACGGATGCTTTTATTTTCCCCATTTCTTCATCTGCAAGGCGGGTGATGAAGGCCTCATCAATCGCCTGACCTGCATCCGTTTTGGCGTGGTGATGCAGCCATTGCCAGAGTTGCGAGCGCGAGATTTCTGCCGTCGCCGCATCCTCCATCAGGTTAAAAATCGGCACACAACCCAAGCCATTCAGCCAGCTAGCCGTATACTGGATCGCCACGTTAATATTGTTACGCACACCCGCTTCCGTAATCGTGCCCTGATGCATAGTGAGTAGTTCTTTCTGTCCGACTTTCACATCCTCGCGCAGTTTCGCAAGCTGGTTCGGTGTCGGCATCCGCCGGTTGAAAACTTCCATGGCAACCGGAATCAGCCCGGGATGGGCGACCCATGTTCCATCATGACCGAAGCTTGCCTCACGCTCCTTGTCGGCGCGGACAGCGGCGAAGGCTTTTTCGTTCGCCGCTTCGTCGTTCTTGACCGGGATGAAGGCCGACATGCCTCCCATTGCAAACGCGCCGCGGCGATGACAGGTTTGAATCAGCAACTCAGCATAGGCTTTGAGGAACGCCTTATCCATCGTCACCTGCGTGCGTTCGGGCAGAATGAATTCCGACCGCGCATGGAACTTCTTGATGGTTGAAAAGATATAATCCCAGCGGCCGCAATTTAAGCCCACTGCGTAGTCCTTAAGCGCGTGCAACATTTCGTGCATTTCGAAGACGGCAGTGACCACTTCAATCAACATCGTGACTTTAATCGTGCCGTACGGGACGCCAACATATTCTTCGGAGAAACGGAAAATATCGGCCCAGAGTGCGGCTTCCTCGGCATTTTCGAGCTTGGGCAAATAGAAATATGGCCCCGTGCCGCGCGCGATGCGTTCCTTGGCGTTGTGAAAAAAATACAATCCGAAATCGAACAGCGCGCCGGGAATCGGTGTGCCGCTCAGCGTCACGTTGCGCTCCGGCAAATGCCAGCCGCGCGGCCGCACGATAAGCACGGCAGTTTTCTCGTTGAGCCTGTACTGCTTACCTTCAGGACTGGAAAAACTCAGCGTGCCGCGCACGGCATCGTGCAACGCTTTCTGGCCTTCCATCAATTTATCCCAGGCAGGCGTGAGCGAATCTTCAAGGTCGGCCATGAAGACTTTGGCGCCCGAGTTCAGCGCGTTGATAATCATTTTGGGCTCGGCAGGACCGGTAATCTCGACACGGCGGTCGCGCAAATCGGCAGGAATGGCTGCCACTTTCCATGCGCCTTCACGGATATGTTGTGTCTCCGCCTTGAAATCGGGCAGGATGCCTTTATCGAATTCTTTCTGACGAGCCAGGCGTTTTTTCAGCAGCGCATCGCGCCGTTCCGAAAACTTCTCCGCCAATGCCGCAACAAATGCCTGCGCTTCCCTCGACAGCAAAAACTCACAACCCTTCGGCGCGGGTTTCAGAAACTGCAATGGTGCAGACGCATCAGCAGTCGCGGGTTGGGTCATGGGTTTCTCCCTGGACGTTATTCCCGGCAAAGGCCGGGATGGTGAAGTTAATAGTCTTGGATTGTAATGCAAGCACTTGCTCCCGGTGCGTGGCCGCGCTACACCCATACGCATGCTGACGCTGCTCGAGAAAACCACGCTCCTCTTCTACAAGGCTGGCGACAACCTCGTCGAGAATGACGGGATTGAGCTGGCGGGATACTTGACCTTCCTTGGCATGCTCGCGCTGTTTCCCTTCCTCGTTTTGCTGGTCGCCACTGGCGGTTTCGTCGGCCAGGGTGAGCTCGGCACAGGCTTTGTCGAGTTCGTGCTGCGCTATGTGCCGCAGGATGCGGTCGCCTCCCTGCGTCCGCGTATCGAGGAAATCGTTTCCGGTCCACCGCCCGGACTGCTCACCGTATCGATCCTTGGTGCGCTCTGGACTTCTTCATCCGCCGTGGAAGGATTGCGCACCGTGCTCAACCGCGCCTACAATGTCAGCGAGCCACCGCATTACGTCTGGCGCCGCCTGCTCTCCATCCTGCAGATTATCCTGTTCACCGCGCTGGTCATCATCGTGATGCTGGGGCTAGTTCTGGCGCCTGTGATGCTTGCTACCATCACCAAACATACGGGCATTGTGATTCCGCCTGGTATCCGCCAGTTCGTGACGGATGACTTTGTCTATATCAGCGCCGCGCTGATTTTCTTCGGAGTCGCCAGCCTTTACTACTGGCTGCCCAACATCAAGCAAAGCCTGCTGGCGGTGATTCCCGGCGCAATACTGGTGGTGATTCTCTGGGTACTGGGCGCCGCCGGAGTCACCTTCTATCTCGACAATATCAGCCAGGTGAACATCATCTACGGCTCACTCTCATCCTTTATCGCCACGCTGATTTTCTTTTTCGTGATGAATGTGATTTTTATCTACGGTGCCGAGTTCAATCACCAGATGATGGTGATGCTCGGACTGCGCATCGTCGAAAAAGAACATGTGCGCGCGTCGGCCAAGAAGAAAGCTGTCCGTAAGGGAAAAGCCTAAAACGGCTTGCCCATTTCCGGAATGCCGCCCTGCATCAATATCCATAAGAAAGCGCCGGCGATGGCAACGCCATAGGGCACCGGCTCCTTTTTCTTGAGGATGCGCGGCGTAGCCATAGGTTGCAGGAAAATCGGGGCGAGGGCGCGCAGTAGTAATACGACGATGACCAGCACCCCGCCCACCACCGCTGTCATCACCAGAAACTGCACGCTGACCATCGTCCAGCCCGTAAAGAGCATAAGCACGGTAAGGAGCTTTACATCACCGCCACCCATCAGACCCAGCGAGAACACGCCGAGGCCAATGACAAGAGCCACACTCGCCGCCAGCACGGCATAGCCCACCGTCATATGGAAATGGTAAGCGGCGACCGCATAAAGCCCCACGATGGCCAGATTCAGCCAGTTCGGGATGATATAGCGGGTGACGTCGAGTACGATGACAAGCCCCATAGCAAGGGCTAAAAGCAGCGGAATTGCTAGGGAAACTGTCATGTTGAGGACTCCCGTAATATTCTTGTCAGCATCGGCCACATGCGTTATTCTGCACCGAATCAGCAAACCATAGCAAGAATCATGCAGCAAGCAAGCACACCATCTCCTATCGCCCGTCGTGGGCACATTATCGTCATCGGCAACGAGAAGGGCGGCTCGGGCAAAACCACCACGAGCATGCATCTTATCGTGGCGCTGTTACGCCTTGGCTTCAAGGTCGGCTCGATGGATATCGACGCGCGCCAGCGTTCCTTCTCACGCTACCTTGAAAATCGCAAGGCAACGACCATTAAAGAATCCACCCCGCTGCCGATGCCGCACCATATCATCGTCACCAAAAGCCCTTACAACACTGTGTCCGACGCCGAGGCGGACGAGCGCGAGCGTTTCACTCGTGCCCTCGCCAAGCTACTCGTCAGCTGCGATTTCGTTGTGGTCGATTCGCCGGGAAATGACACCTATCTCTCGCGCCTTGCGCATTCCTATGCCGACACGGTCATCACCCCCATCAATGACAGCTTCGTCGATCTCGACGTGTTGGCGACAGTCGACGGCGCGACGATGAAAGTGCAGAAGCCCAGCATCTACAGCGAAATGCTGTGGGAGCAAAAACTGGCGCGCGCCAAGCGTGACGGCGGCTCGATCGACTGGATTGTCATGCGCAACCGCCTGTCGAATATCGATGCACGCAACAAGCGGATGATGAGTCAGGCGATGGAAGACCTCACCAAACGCATCGGATTCCGCCAGGCACCGGGCTTCTCCGAGCGCGTGATTTTCCGCGAAATGTTCCTTCTCGGTCTCACCGTGCTCGACGTGCTCGAGACGACCAAATCCGGCTCGCTATCGATGTCACACCTTGCGGCACGACAGGAAGTGCGTGACCTTTTAAAGGCACTTAAAATTCCGATGATTGATGCGCGCACCACCGAAATCCGCGCTGGTAAGGGTGGCGATCCTATCACCTCACCACATATCCCACCCTCTCCACAAACCGTGGAAACGCCTGCGACGATTAGCGCCGCGTAACCGGGCATCCCCATGAAATTACCCAACTCCTCCCTCTTCCGCGCTTACGATGTGCGCGGCGTTGTGGAGAAAGACCTCACCGCGGAAGACTTCCTCCTCATCGGCCATGCATTCGGCTCGCATGTCGCAGAGCTGTGTTCCTGCCGCACGCCGCTCATCGTGGTCATGCGCGACGCGCGGGCCAGCTCACCCAACCTCATGGAAGCAATGGTCGAAGGATTGCTCAAAGCCGGGGCGCATGTGCTCGACGGCAGCGAAGGCCCCACCCCTATGTGCTACTTCGCCACCCATCACCTCAATGCCGATGGCAGCGTGATGATTACCGGCTCACACAACCCGCCCGACCATAACGGCGCCAAATTCATGTGCGACGGATCAAGCCTTTATGGCGACGCGCTCGCCGCGCTGCGTACCCGCGTCGAGCAAGGAAATTTGCTCCACTCACGCGGCCAGCGCGAGGAAATCGACCTCAAGGATGAATATGCTTTCGAATTGAAAAAGGCGCTGGGAACCACTGCTGCCCTCGATACCATCACCATCGCCTGGGATGCGGGAAACGGCGTGGCGGGACCCGTTGTTGAGATGCTGGTGAAAGATGCAGCAGTGGCCCATCGACTCTTATATACGAATCCTGACAGTAATTTCCCCAACCACCATCCCGATCCGGCAGTGCCGGAGAATCTCAAGGACTTGCAGCAAGCCGTGCATGGCTGCGCCTTCGGAGTGGCTTTTGATGGCGATGGCGACCGCATTGGCGCGGTGGACGATAAAGGCCGCCTCGTCGCCCCCGATCACCTACTGATGCTGTTCGCGGACGATGTGCTAAAACGCAAGCGCAACGTCATCATCATGGCCGATGTCAAAACCTCCGATGCGTTTTTCACGCGCGTTGAAGCCAAGGGCGGCACGCCGCTGATGTGGAAAACCGGCCATGCGCTGATCAAAACCAAGATGCGCGAAGTGGGTGCCGCTTTCGCTGGCGAAGCCTCGGGCCATATCTTTTTCGCCGACGATTATTACGGATACGATGATGGGCTCTACGCCGCCATGCGCCTTGCCCGTATCGTCGCCGAATCGGGCCTGCCACTCTCGCAGCTGATTGATGCCTTACCCAAACTCCATGCCAGCGCTGAGTTCCGCATCCCCTGCGCTGATGATAAAAAATTCGCTGTCGTTGCTGCGATCGCCAAAGAACTTGAGGGAACAAACGTCAGCACGCTCGATGGCGTGCGCGTCTCCACGAAAGATGGTTGGTGGCTGCTGCGCGCGTCGAATACACAAGCCGCACTTGTCGCCCGCTGCGAAGGATCCAGCGAAGAAGCCACGCAGAAATTGGTGGTTGCATTACGCGAGATGTTATTGAAGCATGGAATTGCGGTAAAGCTGTAAGCCCTCACCCGAAATCGCGATGCGATTTCGACCTCTCCCAAGGGAGAGGTAACCGTGGGGCAAAATCGTGCCGCTTGCTTACCTCTCCCACTGGGAGAGGTCAAAATTCGCTAAAGCGAATTTTGGGTGAGGGCAACTTCGGATCATCGATTATCACATTATTGATCATCGTCCTACAGCGGTTCTTGTTGGGTCAAACAGTGAATCGTGCCGAGTCCCCATACTAGATCCCGCGCATAGATACCGATGACTTCGCGCTTGGGAAAACAAGACTGTAAAATGTTCAATGCTTCGCGGTCGGCTGGATCATTGAACACCGGCACCAGCACCACTTTATTGCAGATGAGGAAATTAGCGTAGCTTGCGGGCAGACGCTCGCCGTCGAACATCACCGGCTGCGGCATCGGCAGTTCAATCACTTCGAACTTTTTACCTTTGGCATCCGTGGCGCGTTTGAGCGTATTCAGGTTTTGCTTGAGCAGTGCGTAATTGGCATCCTTCTTGTTTTTTTCCACTACGGTTACGATTTTTCCGGGGGCAACGAAGCGCGTGATGTCGTCGACATGCCCATGGGTGTCGTCACCAACAATACCGTTATTCAACCAGATCGTGTTGGAACAGCCGAGATACTTGGCAAAAATCTGCTCGTAATCCACCCGCGTGAAACCGGGATTCCTGACCTGTTTTTCCGACAGCAGCCATTCCTTGGTGACGATAATGGTGCCTGCGCCATCGACTTCAATCCCACCGCCCTCAAGCACCACATGATTCGCCTTATGCATCGGCTGCACGGTTTTGTGCTTGGAAAATTTGGCGACAGGTTTTGGCACTTCATTATCCTTGCGCCAGTTGGGATATTTTGCCCAGGCAGAGAATCGCCAATCGAGCGCGATGATTTTTCCTTTTTCATCGCGCGCCCAAATCGGCCCGCAATCACGCATCCAGCCGCGATCGCTGGGCAGGATGATGAAATCGACATGCTTGAGATTCACATGCGCGCGGCCGAGCGTGAGCCGCGCCTCTTTCTGCGCTGCGGCATCTTTGACGAGCAAACCCACACGCTGACCGGCGGCAATGTGACGAATGATCTCGGCGAATACCCATGGCACGGGGCCGAATTTCCCCGGCCAGTCGGCCTTCTGGTGCGGCCAGGCGAGCCAGATGCGCTTTTGCGGTGCCCATTCAGGCGGCATAACGAAGTGTGGCAAGTGGCAAGTGGCAGGTGGCAGATTTATTCTTTTCATCGCGTTACACTTTCACATACCACTTGTCACTTGCCACTCTCTGGATGCGCAAGCAGCCCGCCATAGGCATCAATCCGGCGGTCGCGCATAAAGGGCCAGTGCTGACGCACCTGCTCCTGAAAGGCGGGATCGACCGTGGCGGTGATGACACCTTCGAACTTCTCATCGACCGCTTCGAGGAATTTTCCCGAGGGGTTGCTGATGAAAGAATGGCCAAAAAATTCGAGCGCGCCGCCATCCTTATCCTTCTCCACACCGATGCGATTGGGCGAGGCGATATAGACACCGTTGGCGATGGCGTGGCCGCGCTGCACGCTTTGCCACGCCTGCCATTGCGTCTCGCCATGTTCAGATTTTTCCGATGGGTGCCAGCCGATAGCGGTGGGATAGAAGATCACTTCTGCGCCCTGCAGCGCCACGGCGCGCGCGGCTTCGGGGAACCACTGGTCCCAACAAATCAGCACACCGATGCGACCGAATTTGGTGTCGAAGGTTTTGAAGCCGAGATCGCCCGGCGTGAAATAAAATTTCTCGTAATAGCGCGGATCGTCCGGGATATGCATCTTGCGATAAAGCCCAAGATTTTTTCCGTCCGCATCGAGCACAACCACCGTATTGTGATACATCCCCGCCGTGCGTTTCTCGAACAGCGAAGCGACGATGACCATACCCAGTTCCTTGGCAAGTTTGCTTAGCGTCTCGCTGCTTGGTCCAGGGATAGGCTCGGCGAGCTTGTAATAATCGTGGTCCTCGCTCTGGCAAAAATAGTGCGAGCGGAACAATTCCGGCAGGCAGGCCACTTCGACACCTTGCGCTTTTGCCTCGCGCAGCAACTCTATCGCCCGCGCCATATTCTTCTCCGGCGAGGCGCTCATGGCCATCTGGATAATGCCAATTTTGTACGGTGTGCGCGTCATAGAGGCGGTTCCTAGCATTTCCCTTATCAAATCGCAATGCGCTTGCTATGTAGTGACTTACGCGTGCCCGTAGCTCAGCTGGATAGAGCAACGGATTTCTAATCCGTCGGTCGGGGGTTCGACTCCCTCCGGGCACGCCACCCTACGCCTTCGGCTTCGGGTGGCTTACGCCAGTAAGCCGCACGAAGGCGACACTAGGCGTGGGAGTGTCCTCCGAAGCTCCGCAGGAGCGTAGGGGGACCAACGCCACACCAACCGAAGCCGCCATGCCCTCAACCAACCAATACCATGTACTCAGTTTCATACCGGCGGTCGAGGGTTGGGAAATGCCGCCCGCACTCGAGGCTTTTGCGCAGGCGCTGGTCGCTTCCGGCAAACTGCGCATCGCCACCGACCATGAGCGTAACTTCGTGAAATTCGGCACGTCCGATAGTGACCGCTCCTTCAGCGCCCGCGAACTGACTGACCCCACACTGGCAGCATCCGCACGCGCCGAAATCGCCCGCCATGTCCCGCGCGGTCTGGGCGTGGACGGCGTAAACGACAAAATCGAGCAACTAAAAAACGACCTCAAAAAGGGTGGCAAGGTGTCGACGGACAAGGAAATGAAAGTGGCGCGGGTGCTGGTGCAATCGGCGCATCCGGCGGTGATTCAGCTGCTGCTCGCCTCGGGTGCTGAGATATTCGTTTCCTACGCGCATAACGTGTCGGACCTGATGGCGCTGCATTTCTGGCAGGGCCACGGGCAAGCCAGCGGTATGCAATCGACCGAGCGCGAGGGAGCGGCAGTCTATGTTTCCTGCGGCGGCGACCCGTTTTTCGAGGGCGCGCAAAAAACCTATGAAACCGATGGATTCCCCGCACTTGCCCGCATGGTCGTCATCGCCGGTCAGGAGCTCGGCCATTTCTCCGACCTCATCCATACCGCAGATGGCGTTATCCTCGGGCGCTACTCGACCGACAATGCGAGCTCGCAATTGCGCGCCTCATCCTTCGTGCAGGGCGCACGGCGCACCGACATCCGCAACGTCGAGGCGCTGCGCCGACAGATGATACATTGCGGACTCGCTCTTTTATTACGCGCCGAACACGGCGTGAAGTTTTACGCCAAGCGTCTCAAATTTTCACCGCCATGGATTTTCTATCAATGCTGGCGATGCGTCGCCTGGCTTACCTTCATCACGCGCGGCTCAACGCGCCCGCGCTTGCGACTCTTTCCGCCGCATCGCTGTGGCGAGGCGTTGTCGATGTTCCTTTCCGACATGGCGTTTAACCTCGCCCCGGATGCCGATGTCTATCGCCGCGAAGATCCGCTCGAGGAGGAGGCCATCGCCTGCATCGAGGCGCTGGCACGGGTACCCCAGCAGGTGCATAAATGGGGCTACGACGCGGTGGTGATGGCGTGGCCGGAACTTACCCGCGTCTACTATGGAACGATCATTCCGGGGACGCTGGCCGCACTCCCCGCCCCACCCCCATCGCTAGCCTTTGATATTGTTCAGGATATCGTCATTGCCCTGCGCCGGACCTTGCGCAAACGCCCCGGATACTACCCCGATAAGGCCTGAAACAGCCTCTGCCCGTTAACCATTTTTATCAAGATTTTCAGCCAGTTGTCACGAAACTGTCATGATTTTCTGATAGGATAAGAGTGTAGGGAAACGTTATGGGCAATCAGCCAACCGCAGACGAAGTCGAAGAAGCCGACAAAAAGAAAAAAGCCAGCTGGCTTGGCTGGTTCGATTGGCTGATTCCCACGAGCTTCGATGATATATTCGGCCTGCTCTTCTGGGGCGCGCTCATTGTTACCGGCGCGTATTTCGTAGTTAGCCAACCTTGGGGTCAGAAGATGATCTCCGATTATCTGCAGGACGCTCCCGAGAAAAAATTGTGGCTTCAGGAATTCCTCAATGATAATTTCGGCATTAAATACGACGCCGATGTGAAGCCGGAAGATTTCAAGGCCGAATCGCTGCGCACCTATGTGCCCGGTACGGACGAACAAAAAAAGATTGTCCTGCCGGACGATGCGACGGCGCAGATGCTCATCGGGCTTATGAAAGATGCCACCGGCAAATGGCCGAATAGTATGGATGCGCTCACCAATCCGGCAGTCATCTTCCGCTTGCTGCGTGATAAGCCTGATTATGTATTGCAGGTGATCCGCGCCTATCCGCCGGGCCAGCAGACGGGCAGCCCGTTTGACATGACAAAGATGCTTGCGGCGTTACAGACCATTATCCGCAGCGCTGAATTCCACGAATTGCTGACACCCGATCGCCTGCCTAAAACCATGGCGATTTTCGAGCAGGTCGGCGCGCGGATTCCGTTCAAGCCGGAGGCAGTCGCCGCCTTCATCCAGCGCATCTGCATCAAGAACGGCCAGCCGACGGAAAAATTCGTCGCCTTTCTCGATGCCGCCGTTTCGCAGGTCACAAACGACGGCCGTGAGGATAAAATCCGCAGCGCCTTTATTACTCTCATCGCCTCGCTCGATGCCAAGGCGGATGCCAAGGCGGATGCACCCGCCATCGCCGAACTGATGCGCAACGCGGCTCCTGATACCGCCATCAGCGCCGAACGCAAAGCGCTCTTTACGCTGCTGTCGAATCCAGCCAATGTCGAACGCACGCTGAGATTATTCAACGCGCTTGGCGCGGATAAGGCCGAGCAGGTGCTCGGTGCCATCACTATACCGAAGCAAGATAACGAGCTTCTGCTGCTGATGAGCAAAGACCCGGCGATTATCACCCATCTGCAGGTATGGGCTGGCAATGGTCTTGATACGTCGATGCTGCTGCCCGCCCACCAGCAGTTGCTGCGTGCGATTGCAACCATGAGCCCGGATGCCATCCAGCGCTTTGCCCGTGTGACGGCGCAACCACTTATTGCCACCACCGACGGCAAACAGATATCCCTGATGCAGGCCGTTACCGTACCGGTGATGGAAACGGTGAACGGCAAGCAGCAGCCGAAGATCGAGAACGGGCTGCCGGTCAGCACCATCCATCCCGATTACCTGGTCGCGGTGATGATGAATGGTGAAATCCGCAAAGAAATCGTCACCCGCAAACTGCTCGGCGATGTCGGCTTTCTGGCGAAAGAAGCGAAGGATTGGGGCTTCCTCAATGACAGCAAGCGCGAGCTTGCCGCGTTCCTTGGTGCAGAAGGCACCAAGCCGCAGGCAGGTGGAAACCCGGTCAAGGTTTTCATCAACCTCGAGGCGATGCACAGCTTCTTCAGAACCATGGAGACCAACCTCGCCAAACAGCCGCAGCCGGTTATCGACAATGCGGGCAAGGTGATGCGCGGTATTATTGCGCTTGCAACCGGCGATAAAGGTGCAGCGCTGCAAGCCGTGTCGAATGAGGAGATCGCCGCATTCTTCAAAAATACCGCCAACCGCGATGCGGTAGGCACGCTGCTACGTACACTCGACGTCGGCATGTACGATGCGGATGCGCAGCAGAAATTCCGCACAATCACCGAACGCTGGAAGATGACCGATGGCAGTGGTGTCGGCGAACTGCTCAGCAGAGCCGAAGGCGTCAAACTGTTCAAGGAGATGGGCAAGAAATCAAACGGCATGGTCGCCAAGGCTGGTTATGCGAGCTACGCGCTTATTGCCGATTCGGTAATACGCAATAATATGAGTACGCTCTGGGCGTTGGCCGATGCTTTCGGCGCTACACCACCAAACAATCCCGCGCCCCCCAACGCCGTCGCGGCGGCCAAACCGATGTGCGCCAGCCAGGTTTCCATCGGCGCCACCTGCACGGTGCCCGCCGCACCGTCTGCCACACCGGCATCGACCGCCGCGCAGGCTGCGCTGCTCCCCGCCGCAGGCATCCATTAAGCCCAGCGCTACTTGACCATCCATCGCATGGCATATGCCCTTATGGCCCTACCCAAGGCCTCTCCCGCAGAAATCTTCTGGTGAGGCCTTCCCGGTATGCCGCCATGGGGTTAAAAGGATAAAGATAGTCTGGGAAAGTCGCGGACGATGACAGGGCAAGAAAAAGGCGGGAGGTGCGCTCCCGCCTTTCGTATGACTTACACTCTCCAGCTAGCCTAGAGGCCGCCAGGAACGCATGGAACCCCAGGAATCGGCGGGCAGCCAGGCTGCGGAGTGAAGGTATACCCATCGCCACCGACTGATGGGACACCGCTCGTATCAATGAGCAAGAGGAGCAGGATGCGCTTATCAATACCCCATGCGCGGGATATATCGCTGCCGTTAGCCAGCGCTGCATTGATGGCGGTTGAATTCGGGATGGCGAGCAGCGCTTCAGGCGTTCCACCAACACTGTAAAGGCCGTTATTGATTGCCCCTTCAGCCATTTTGGCGGCCTCGGCTTCGGTCATGGCCACACCTCTGGCTTTGGCATTCGCCATGAAGTGCGCCGCAAGCGACTTCGCCGTGCTTACACCACCGTCAAGTTTAATAGTCACCGGCGCGGCGTTTAATACATCGGCAGCCGTAACCCCTTTATTCACCAGCGGAGCGGCTGCAGCTGCAGCGCCAACCGCCTTCGGATCAACCGCAACACTGGGTGCGGACGTTTCTTCCGCAGTACCAGCGAGCATCTTGTCAAGTTCGCCTCGGTTCACTTCGATATTGTCCGTGTAATTGAAACCCAAGCGCGTAAACCAGCCATCACTCTCGACTCTACCTTTGTCATCCTTCTTGAAGTTAAAGATGCGGTTCCAGTACACATCATTGCCTTCGAATCCTTGTGGAAGCTGGCTGCCCTGCCCCATACGGCCGCTGGCGGTGTAATTAACGCCGTCGGTAGTCATGAGTGAGTCTGGGATCGCCTTCAACATGGCATTGCGCAGCGGTTTGTCGGTGGCGATCGTGTTAATGAGCGCGGCGCTCATTGCAGGATCTTTACCGATTTCCGTGACGAACGCATTCCATGCATTGACACGCAAGGCCGCAGCATTTGAATCAGCCACATCGGCCGTATTCAGGAAGAAATCACCGAACGATTTAACTGCCTGTTCAAGGCCGTCTTCATCTTCACCAGCCAAGTACTGCTTGATCTCTCTGCGCGCAACCTCCAGGCGGCCCGCAAGCTTACCATAACGCTCGATACTGATCGAATCAGAGAGCGAATCGAGCTTGGCGATGGCCTTATTAAACACATCCGGGTTTTTAAGCAGCGTCATCAGTACCGCATCGCGCGAGAGCGCCGGGTGAGCAGTCAAGCCCATCACCGCTACCTGGCTGGCACCCCCATCAAGCACGGCTTTGTAGATGGCGTCCTTATCGCCCGATTTGCCAGCTTCAAACGCGGCTTTGGCATCCACCGCGCCAGTGTTAAATACCGTTTTTGCGTTACCGGACTGGCCATCTGCGGCAACACCCACATTTTTCCCAGCCGCTGCCTGAGCGCCCAACTGCGCCGCAACGTAGCGGTTATCCAGTTCTTGTGCCTTGCTTCTGTCATAGCCAGACACAGCCGACTCGGCATTAAAGAAGACATCGTAGATTGTATCTTCAACGAACTTCTTCTTATCCGCGTCAACGGCAGCAAGGAGCGCTTTTTCCATGGGCCCATGTTCGGCGCCATTTTTGGCGCCAGGAGCCGGAGATTGCGAGCCTAACGATTGCAGCACGGCCAACGCAAACGGACGGCCATCGAACTTGCCATCCTTGTCATGACCAAGCTCCATGTTGGACGCACGATTCATCGCATCGCGGAAGAGATCGGGGTTCTGCGCAATCATGGGACCAGCAGCAGCGCCGAATACCCACGGGCGCTGCATGGAGTAACGATCATCCGAGCTAATCGGCAGCAGCGAGTTGAGAATCGATGTATCGCCACGCGAGAGCAATTCTTCTTCGACTTGCTTGTTACCATTAATAAACCGCTGCTTGAGGTAATCAATCGCCTCGCTACGACTCTTGAAGCCATAGGCTTCCGGGTTGCGCGGCATATCGGCAAGAAGCTGGCCAAAATGTAGTGCCAGACTTTGGTTTTCGGTCATGGCTTGAGCAAGCACGCGAATCGATTCGTCTTTGGCAGCAACAATACCAAGCGCATCGCGAACATCGCCCGCCAGTTCAGCTTCCGGACGCACGCGCCCATAGCCTTTGGCAAGCTTGAGCTCATTGGCATTCATCGCACCGTGTACAATGTTCTTTGTTACTACCGTATAAGCCGGGTTGGTCTGGCCGGGCTTGATACCTTCGTAACGCGAATCTTTATAGCGCTCGTAATCTTGCATGGTTTCAAGCATTTCCTGCGGCATGTCGACCAGTTCCAAGAGCGGCGCGTTTGCAATGTAATCGAGATCTTCTTTGGCCAGCCTGATCCCTTGGCTCTCAAAATAGTTGCTAAGGCCAATGCCAAGCTCGGTTAACGGGATGCGCATTGCATCAACGCGTTTCACTTGCTTGTTGTCGGCGTAATCACGTAACGCCACAAGTGCATGACGCGCGGCAGCGCGTTTGGCTACGGGGTCGGTCGCGGCATCAAACTCGCGCATGCCTTTTGCCATCTCCGCACGCGTATAGAGCGCGTCTGCAAAATTGTTAATACGGTTGGCGACTTCCTGTGGGCTAGAATTCAAAGCCTGTTCATCACTGAACATGTTATCAAAGCCACCAACCTTGTTTGTCGAAGTCATCGTATAGGCTTGGCTGATACCATAGCGCTGCATTTCGGCGGGCGACAGATATTGGCTACGCGGCGAGGAGCCAACGCCGCCCACCGGTAGATCAAAGAGATCGCCTACCGGAAGACCAATGCCACCCAGCAAGCTAATCCGGTAGTTGCCACCATGGGCAAATTCCCATTTTTTGATATCGGCGTTACGGACCATCGTGCCGTCTTCTTTGATGGTTTCAATATGACCGGGGCCACCGACACGCTCGCGCGGGCCGCCAATAAAACGGCCATCCATGCCGCTCGGTCCTGAGACGCCATCACGCGAGGCAACGCCATCATCCACGCTGCTTTCCGAATCCTCGAACGAGCGATCGCCTGCGAGACGGTGGTCACTCGTGACATTCCCTTCTACTTTCCTGCCGATCAGACCGGATTGCGAAGCGCCGATAACCGGCGTACGACCCGCAACGCTGGTAAGGGCGTAATATGATTCGGAGAAACGCGAACGAAGTTTTCCATCCTCACCGCGATACTGGCCAGCAAGACCCGAGCGTGCCAGACGTTCCAACGCGTGTAGCTGAGAGCCCACGACCCAGTCCGTGCCATCGGTCGGCGGTACGGCAACGCGGCCATATTCATGTGGGACCAGCACTCTCGCCGGAGCTTCCACTACCGGTTGCACAACGGCTGGCACTGGTTTCTCTGGCGGGCATGGAAGCGGGCCGCAATCGCCTTTTACTTTGCGCACGTCTCTAACGTCGCCCGTGATCGGCGGGTAGGCAAGGTTCTGGCCATCGTAAATACGCGCATCGTCGCACTTGTTCACCGGCTTGATCCGCTGCCAGCCCTTGGGGCGTTCACTTTCAGGAATTTCATTGTTGAATTTGATCAGCGCTAAACCCGCTGCATTGACATCGTTTTTGTATTTTGCTTTGAACGCGGCATCGAGCGCGAACATTTTTTCGACAATCGTCTCAACGGTGACGTATTCACCCTGTGCATTCGTGGGCTCGATTTTGTATACTTTAAATTTGTTCGACGACATCTTATGCTCCTAAAATAACTAACATTGGCCTGCTTGCCTGCAGGATGCGGGCTGCTTGTACTCTCCTTTGTACCATTTAAGTGTGAAGCTTTTATGAAGATTTGGTTAAGATCTCGTGAAGTTTGGGCGGAATTTAGGGTTTTCCGGGCGCGCAAAGGCAGCCGCCCCTGGAATCGGGCTGGTCAGGCCATTTAATCTATTGATAAATAATGAATATATTAATGTCTTGGCCTAACGGCCTAGCGCGTGCCCTAGCCACACGTAGCCGTCAGGGCAAAGCGTGGTGCTGCTGAGAAGAATTGAACTTCCGACCCCGTCATTACCAATG
>JANNSK010000032.1:0-9814 GCA_031402515.1 Alphaproteobacteria bacterium
CCCCGCGCAGTCGCGCTACACCACGCAGCGCAAGGAATCCGACACGGTCAAAATTCTTTCCGGCGTGTTCGAGGGGAAAACGACCGGCTCGCCGGTCAGCCTGATTATTGTTAACGAGGACCACAAGTCGAAAGACTACGAGGATATTAAGGACAAATTCCGCCCTGCTCACGCCGATTACACCTATTTCGAAAAATACGGTATCAGGGACCATCGCGGCGGTGGCCGCGCTTCGGCGCGCGAAACGGCGATGCGGGTAGCGGCGGGCGCGATTGCGCGTAAGATTATCAAAGAAATTAAAATCACCGGCTATCTCGTGCAGCTTGGGCCGGATAAAATCGACCGCAAGAATTTCAACCTCAAAGAAATCGGCAAGAATCCCTTCTGGTGTCCGGATGCGAAAGCGGCCGCGCGTTGGGCTACACAACTCGATAAAGTGCGTAAGGCGGGTTCGTCACTCGGCGCCGTCATCGAAGTCGTTGCGGAAAATGTGCCAGTGGGATTGGGTGACCCGGTCTATGCCAAACTCGATGCCAAACTCGCCGAGGCGATGATGAGCATCAACGCCGTCAAAGGTGTCGAAATTGGCGACGGATTCGCTGCTGCCGCATTGCGCGGCGAGCAAAATGCCGACCGCATGCGCATGAAAGGTAAGACGGTGATTTTCGAAAGTAACCATGCGGGTGGTATTCTGGGCGGTATCAGTAGTGGTCAGCCGATTGTGGCGCGGTTCGCGGTAAAACCCACCAGTTCTATCCTGACGCCGGTTGAGACCATCACCAAACAGGGCAAGAATACCGACATCATGACCAAAGGCAGGCATGACCCCTGCGTCGGTATCCGCGCCGTGCCGATTGGTGAGGCGATGATGGCGCTTGTGCTCGCCGATGCGTATTTATCGTGGAAAGCGTATCGTTAGGGGCTTGCAAGCCTTGACGGATTTCCTATATCTAACCCATGGCTAAAACAGCAACGAAACCCAAAGACACCACCGAAACCCACACATTTGGCGCTGAGATTTCGCGGGTGCTGAATTTGATGATTCATGCGCTGTATACCAACCGCGATATTTTCCTGCGCGAACTGATATCCAACGCGTCCGATGCCTGCGACCGTTTGCGTTATGAGGCGCAAACTAACGGTGCATTACTCAAAGACCAGCCAGAATTAAAAATTCACCTCACGATTGATGAGAAAGCAAAAACGCTGACCATCGAGGATAGCGGCATTGGCATGAACCATGATGATTTGGTCGAGCATTTAGGCACCATCGCCAAATCCGGCACGGCGGAATTTGTCCAGCAGATGACCGGCGACGATAAACGCGATGCCAGCCTCATCGGCCAGTTTGGTGTCGGGTTCTATTCAGCCTTCATGGTAGCCGATAAAGTGACCGTCGAGTCACGTAAGGCGGGTGAGGAAGAGGTATGGCGCTGGGAGTCGGAAGGCACTGGCAGTTACACGATTGCAGAAGGTGAGCCACGGCCGCGTGGTACAAAAATCACGCTGCATTTGAAGAAGGACACCAAGGATTATCTGGACCGCCACAAGCTCGGCCATATTGTGTCGACCTATTCGGACCATATCGGCTTCACGATTACCCTTACCGATGCTGAAGGAAAAACCCATACACTCAATGAAGGTTCAGCCATCTGGACGCGCAATAAAGTGGACATCACGAACGCGCAATATCAGGAGTTTTACCGTCACCTCGCGCACTCGCCGGAGCAGCCCTGGGCAGTGTTGCATAACAAAGCCGAGGGTAAGGTCGAATATACCAGCCTGCTATTCATTCCCGGCATCACGCCGTTCGATTTGTTCCGGCCCGAGCGTCGCACACGCGTAAAACTCTATGTAAAACGCGTCTTCATTACCGACGAGGGTGTGGAGCTGGTGCCAGCCTATCTGCGCTTCTTGCGCGGAGTGGTGGATTCGGCAGATTTGCCGTTGAACATTTCACGTGAAACACTGCAGAAATCCCTCGTGCTCGATAAAATACGCGAGTCGGTTACCAGTCGTGTGCTCACCGAACTCAAAAAACGTGCTGAAAAAGATATCGCGGATTACGCTAAATTCTGGAACAATTTTGGTGCCGTGTTGAAAGAGGGCCTCTGCGAATCCACTGCTCCGCGCGATAAGATTCTCGATGCGTGCAGGTTTGTCACCACCACTAACGACACGCTCACTTCGCTTGCTGACTATCAATCTCGCATGAAGCCGGGGCAGGAGGCGATTTACTACCTCATCGGCGACAATCTTGCTTCGCTCAAATCCAGCCCGCAACTCGAGGGCTTCACCAAACGCGGCATTGAAGTGCTGCTGCTCACCGACCATGTTGATGATTTCTGGACCAATGTTACCTTAAAATATGGCGATATCCTGTTCCGCTCTGCAGTGAAGGCGGGGGCGGATCTCGATAAGTTCCCATTGGAAGTTGAGTCCGATCAACCTGAGTCAACAGAGGATACAAAAGAAATCGGCACGTTGATTGCGGCGATGAAAACGCTTTACGGTGATTCCGTGTGCGCGGTACGTACCACGCGCAAACTCTCCGAAACGCCCATATGCCTTGCCATCGGCGAGGGCGACATGGATATCCGTATGGAGCGGTTTCTGCTTGAGCATAAGCAACTACCCAGGCGCGCCGCCAAGATTGTCGAAATCAATCCTGCCCATCCGGTCATCGCCGCGCTGGCTAAGCGTGTGGCGGCAGGTGGGGTGAAAGAGGAAACCAAAGAAGCGCTGCTACTGCTATACGATCAAGCGCTGATTGCCGAAGGCGAGCCGGTGCCGGATGCGGGCGCGTTTGCCCGCCGGTTGGGCCGGTTCATGGAAAAAGGTCTCAGCAGCGCTTGATTTGCACTTGGTAATACGATATAATACTTCGTATCATTTAGTATTACGAGGTATTACCATGCAAACAGTCACATTCAAAGCCCCTAAAGCGCTACTGAAGAAGGTTGAAAAAATTGCCAACCTGCAGGAGCGTTCCAAAAGCCACCTCATCCGCAAGGCGATCGAGGCCTACTTGCGCGAGCTGGAGGAAGACGAAGCTGATTACCGCATTGCTCTGGAGCGGTTAAACGATCCGAAGGCGGAGTATATACCATGGGAAGTAGTGGAGAAGCAGCTTGGCCTGGACCGTTAGGCTTGAAAAAAGGGCAGTGAGGCAATTGGCCAAGCTAGGTCAAGTTTCCCAGCGCTTAATTCAGGACTATATCAACGAACGCTTGATTCCGAGCGATGACCCCCGGAGTTTTGGCAAGGCACTTGGCGGCGACAAGCATGGTATTTGGCGCTACCGTGTAGACAAATACCGAATTCTCTGCCGGATTATTGATGAATATCTGGTGATCATGGTCATCGAAATCGGCAAACGCGACAGCATTTACGACTGAGGAAGTACTCCAGAAATGAAAAACCCGCTTTTAAGCGGGTACGTCCGGGTAGATTTCCGCTTCCAGTGTGGAAATCATATCGCGTAGCTGAAGCTTGCGCTTCTTCAGGCGAGCGAGTTGCATCTCACCCCCTGCTACCCCATCAAAACTTTTGATTTCCTCATCCAACTTGCGATGTTGCTCTTTAAGCTCATCTAGTTGTTTTACCAGAACAATATCATCATTCATAGCGACTTGCCATTGTGAATACATGCCGATGTACCTTCTTATTTTAGGTGGACTCTAATTCTTATATTGCATCTGCGAATATAACAGAAAATTGGCGGCTTTCCAAGCACTTTATACTGCCTGAATACTTTGTGAATAAGTAATATTACAAGGGTTCTGCGGTATTACCCTCAGTAATCGCGAATCCTTGTAGGAAATCCAAGGCTTTCTGGCGGTTTCTATCGGGGCGCTGAAGTTCTAAAATACGTAGGGCGCTCCCCTCTCCGGTATTGATAAGTAAGTGATTATCTAAGGTCATGCCGGGTGGTTTGGCTGGGTTTCCGGTGGAAACCTCGGCAGAAAAGACTTTCAGCACCTCGCCAGAGAAGCGGGTCAGCCCCCCGGGGACAGGAGAAAGCCCGCGAATCTGGTTGAGGATACTGCTTGCAGGCTGCGACCAGTCGATGATCTGGTCTGCTTTGCTAATTTTCGCGGCGTAGGTGATGCCCGCGGAAGATTGAGATGTGGCGCGTGTCGAGCCTTCTTCTAACTCTTCAAGCGTGGTGATGAGGAGTTCGGCACCCAATCGCGCCATGGCGTCGTGCAACTCGCCAGCGGTGACGGTGTTGGGAATCGCAAACGGCGCGCGGGCGAGTACGGGACCGGTATCGAGCCCTTCTTCCATCTGCATGATGCAGCAGGCTGTTGATGTGTCGCCCGCCATAATCGCGCGCTGGATGGGCGCCGCCCCGCGCCAGCGCGGCAAATCCGACGGGTGGATGTTGATGCAGCCGAGTCGCGGCGTGCCGAGAATCGCTTTCGGCAGCAGCAGCCCATAGGCGGCGACCACGGCGATATCAGCGTTGTGGGCGGCAAACTCCGCCTGTGTTTCCGGCGACTTCAAACGCTCCGGCGTGAATACAGCTATGCGGTGATGGCTGGCCAGTTGGTGGACGGGCGATTCGGTGAGTTTCATCCCACGGCCGGCCGGGCGTGGTGGTTGGCTATAGACGGCAACGACCTCGTGGGCAGAAGCAATCAGTGTGGCGAGCGCAGGCACTGCGAATTGTGGCGTGCCCATGAAGATAATACGCACTGGGCCTACTCCTTGCGCTTGCCGGGAGTGCCGAGGCAGCCTTTGCGGATGTCGACGATACGCTTGTCGTTGTCGAGCGTGCCCGCGGCGGAGAGTTCGAGGAATTCGTTGTGTGGCATGGCAGGCATCAATTTGGTGATGACGCAGGTGCAGGGCGCCAGCAGTTCGACATGCAATCCGGTGCAGGAACGTACGAAAATCGGCACGGTATCACGTGGCCAGAGTTTATCGGTGGGCGAGGAGGGCGCAGGTGGCGCTTTCGGCGCGGTGGGTGTGGCCGGTACAGCCGGGGCAGTAGGTGAAGCGGGTGCGGGGGGCGGTGCGGGCGCCTGCGCCGTTTGGCCGGTCGTATCAGAACCTGCTTTGCTGACGGCCCAGACGGGGAAATCATCCATCATCGCTTGCGCGGGCGGTATGGGCGCAGCGGCAGGCGTGGTCGTGGGTGTTTTCTTTGCTGAAGTGGCCGCTGTTCCGGTTGTTACGGCCGTTGGCGCGGGTGTGACTGCGGGTGTTGCGATCGGTTTTTCTTTGGTGGCGTCGATGACGATCAGTGGCGAATCCGCCGCCGCCAGTGCGGCCATCGGCAGAAGCAGGGGAATCAGAAAACGGTAACGCATGCAGAGGGTGTAGCAGCGCGCGGTTTTGATGTCATGCAGGAAGTCCGATTTGCCCTCACCCAAAATTCGTAAGGCGAATTTTGACCTCTCCCGATGGGAGAGGTATATCCGCTGGCGCGGATTGGCAGAAAGAAACGAGAGCGAGCGGCTTGCTTACCTCTCCCACTGGGAGAGGTCGAAATTTGCTTTACGCAAATTTCGGGTGAGGGCACACGGATCATCCATCATCGAATCATCGATCATCGCCCTACAAGACATCCTTCGGCACGGGGACCTTCTCCGGCATGTCGCTAAGTAGCCCGAGTTTCTTTGCCTTGGTCAGGCGCTTGAGAATCATGTCGCGTTTGAGGCGCGAGATATAGTCGACAAAGACGATGCCATTGGTGTGGTCGATTTCGTGCTGCAGGCAAGTGGCGAGCAGGCCTGTCGCCTGCAGTTCCTTTTTCTCGCCATGCTCGTTCAAATAACGCACGGTGACGACTTCCGGCCGCTCGACCTCGGAATACTGGTCGGGAAACGACAGACAGCCTTCGTTGAACAGCGAGAGGTCGTCGGATGATTGCACGATTTCTGGATTAACGAATTTGATGGGCTCGTTGCGGCCTTCCCGGCGCGCCACATCGACCACGATACAGCGCTTATGCACGCTGACCTGTACGGCGGCGAGGCCGATACCATCATGCGCGTACATGGTTTCGAGCATATCGTCGAGCAACGCGCGGATGGAATCGTCAACCTTATCGACGGTCGCCGATTTTTTATTTAAGCGCTCGTCCGGCGCGATGACTAATGGCAGGATTGCCATGCTTATATCCGCGTTGAATGACCGGCGTGAAATGTCCGCGTCGGCTTCCAGCCTTTCATTTTAACGCGGGCGTTCCAGATATCGGTGTCGTTTTGCAGGTTCAGCCACAGTTGTACACTGGTGTTGAGCACCGTGGCGATTCGTGTGGCAAGTTCAGCCTCGATACGCGCCTTGCCGTGGATGATATTACTGACGTGTTTTGCGGTACAGCCCAAGGCTTCGGCGAATGCTTTCACGGTGATGCGGCGTTCCTTCAAATAGAGTTCGCTCAGGATTTCACCAGGCGGTGTCGGTTTGCGTTTGCGTTCGAGCATCGTTCCTCCTAATGATAATCTTCAAAGTTCAAATCATACGCGTCACGGCCATCCCATTTAAACGTGATGCAGTAATTGCCGGTGACGTGCATAGAATAGGTGCCTTTGCGATTCCCCTTCAGTTCGTGAAAATCCTTGAGGCCTGCGCAATCTTGTGGGTCTTGCATACGATTCAACACGTCAAGGATACGCAATGCATTTTTAGCGTAACGCACCCCCAGCCTTGCACTGCGGCCGCTGACAAAAAGTTCCTGCAGGCCTTTATGCCGACAATTGCGTATTCCCATGTCGTCCCCTTTATGTATAACCTAATAGGTTATACATGGCAAGTCAATAAGCAGTCATCTCAAGCCGCCAGCGCGTCATTCAGACGTAACAGGGATTCTTCTTTGCCTAAAATCGCCATGGCTTCGGGGATGTCGGGGCCGCTCATGCTACCTACGATGGCGGCGCGGGTGGGCTGCATGACTTCGCCGAGTTTTTTGCCAGACGTATCGGCGGCAAGCTTGAGCGCTGTTTTCACCGACTCCGCCGACCATGGCTCAGGCAGCGCTTTGAGCGTAGGAATCAGGCTGCGCAAGCCTTCCTTGCCGCTGAGTAACACGGTGCGGGCTTTTTCGTCTGGCTCGAGGTGCTCGACATAAAACCGCGCGGCCTCGGCGAGCTCGACAAGGGTTGAAGCGCGCGTTTTCAGCCCATCCATCGCTTTCACCAGCACGGGGTGATGTTCGGCATCGTGCGGCAAGTAGGCGGCAATCATGCCTGCCAGCGTTTCGTTGTCGCGCAGTTTCATGTAATGCGCGTTGACGTGGTTCAGTTTGGCAAAATCGAGCCGCGCCGGGGCGGAATTAATCGCGCCGAGATTGCTGAACCACACGGTCGCCTGCGCGTCGGAAAAAATTTCATCGTCGCCATGGCTCCAGCCGAGGCGGACAAGGTAATTGCGCAGGCTCTCGGGCAAATAGCCCATCACCGCATATTCGCCAATGCCGGTGGCGCCATGGCGTTTGGAAAGCTTGGCGCCGTCCGACCCGTGGATGAGCGGTACATGGGCAAAGCCGGGAATGTCCCAGCCCATCGCCTTGTAGATGATGCTTTGGCGGCCCGCATTGTTCAGGTGATCGTCGCCGCGGATGATGTGGGTGATGCCCATATCGTGGTCATCTACCACCACGGCGAGATTGTAGGTTGGCGAGCCGTCCGAACGCAGGATGATGAAATCATCGAGCGCATCGGCGCCGAAACGCACATCGCCTTGTACTTCATCCTTCACGGTGATTTCGCCGGTGAGCGGCGCTTTGATTCTAATCGAAGGCTTTACGCCTGCGGGCGGTGTGGCCTTGGGGTCTCGCCAGCGCCGATCATATTTAAATACCTCGCCCTTGGCTTCCGCTTCGGCGCGCTGAGCTACGAGTTCGTCGGCCGTACAATAACAGTAATAGGCCTCACCGCGTTTTAATAACGCTTCAGCGACCTCGCGGTGGCGACCTTCGTGTTGGCTTTGGAAATAAATTTCACCGTCCCAATGCAGTCCGAGCCATTTCAACCCATCGATAAGCGCTTCTTTGGCTTCGGCAGTAGAGCGTTGCTTGTCGGTATCCTCGACGCGCAAGTGAAACTCGCCTTTGTGGTGCCGCGCAAACAGGTAATTGAACAAGGCGGTGCGTGCACCGCCAATATGGAGCATGCCGGTGGGTGAGGGGGCAAAGCGGGTGATGACTTTCATGGTTTCCGTTTGGATTCTTTTGGTTGACTGTGTTGTCGTTCCTGTGCTCGGTTCGGTCATGTAGCGCTGCTACACTCCCTTCCTGCGCTAGGAACTCCTAGCATTCAATCCAAAATAATCCAAACGAGATAGCGATAAAATTTTCAAGCACTATAGTAGGTCTATGAAAAAGCTTATCAACGACTGGTGGAAGGCGGAGAAAGACAGGCACTTCCTCTGGCTACCGGTATGTTACGCGGCGGGCATTGCCATCTATTTTGCCCTGCCATTTGAGCCAAAACAGGCCGTGTTATGGCAATTGGCCGGGGCGGCTGCAGTCCTTGCCGGCGGTGGCTTGTTGCGTGTGCGGCGTTTCTGGCCGCTCGGGCTCTGCCTGCTGTTGATCACTTTGGGTGCGCTCATGGCCAGCTTGCATACGGGGCGTCATAGCCAATCGCTGCTCGCTGAATCGGTGAAGCCACGGCCTATCGAAGGAACCATCGAGGCAATCGAGCGCACTGAACACGGTGTGCGCTTTACTCTGAATGACGTCACCATTGAGGATATCGAAAAGGATAAAACGCCTGCACGCGTGCGGCTATCGGTGCGGCTGAAGGCGGGCACCGAGATCACATGGCCGCACATCGGCGAGCGGATGCATATGATGGCGGGCCTCCTGCCGCCGATGGGGCCGGCACTGCCGCACGGGTTCGATTTTTCACGTTATTTCTTTTTTAGGGATATCGGCGCGGTGGGGTACGGTCTGCCGCCGTGGCGCGTATTACCGCAGATTCCATCGCGCAGCCTGAAGCAGCATTTCCTTGACTGGCGGTTCCGCCTCACCGACCGCATCATCGATACGGTGGGTCCGCGCAATGGGCCGATTGTCGCGGGCCTCATCACTGGCGAAGCGCGCGCCATGAGCGAGGCGGACTTCGACGCGCTGAGGGCAAGTAACCTCTACCATATCATCGCTATCTCAGGCGGGCATATGGTGGTGATTGCGGGGGTTATTTTCGTCGGATTGCGCCTGCTCCTACTTGCTTTGCCGGGTGGATTGGCAGAGCGCCAACGCGGCAAATCACTCGCGGCGTTTGTTACACTTGTCCTCACCACACTTTATCTCGCCGTCACCGGCATGCCGATTTCTGCCGTGCGTGCCTATGTGATGATCGCCTTTGTGTTATTCGCGGTGATGGCAGGCCGCCGGGTTGATCCCATGCGTTCGCTGGTCATGACCTTCGGCTTGATGCTGGCATACGACCCCTCCGACCTGCTGGAACCGGGATTCGGCTTATCTTTTGCCGCCACGCTCGCCATCGTGGCGCTGATGGAGGCGGCATGGTTCAAGCGGCCGCGGCGCGAGAGCCTATTTGCATTGGTCGTATGGGCATTCAGATTGTCGCTGCTTATCAGCGTGGCGGCGCAAGCAGCGACGACGCCGCTCGCCATTGCCATGTTCAATAATTTCTCGACCTATGGGTTGCTTGCCAACCTGCTTGCGACGCCGCTCGTCAGTTTTTTCCTGATGCCCGTCGTTGCGTTATTCTTTTTGCTGCTGCCGTTTGGGCTTGAAATCTTTGCACTGACATTGATGGGTTATGGCGTAAGTGCGCTGCTATGGATTGCTGAATGGTCGGCCGCGCTGCCCTATGCGCAGATTTTTGTGCCG
>JANNSK010000033.1:0-5393 GCA_031402515.1 Alphaproteobacteria bacterium
ATCGATGGCAACAAGCGCACCGCTTACGTAGTGTCCCGGGCATTCCTGAACGCCAACGGTTTCGATATCGAAGCCAGTAAGGAAGAAAAATATTTCACCTTTCTCAAACTCGCCGAAGGCGCCCTAAGCGAGGAGGAACTCGCCGCCTGGGTCTAATCCAAGCTGACGATGGTATAATTCCCTCTCCCGGTGGGTGAGGGAGGGGCCCAGCGAAGCTGGGAGGGTGAGGGCGGAACTTGCTCCGCCCTGCCAAGCCAGCCCTCACCCGCTTCGCTACCGCTCCGCCACCCTCTCCCTCCGGGAGAGGGTTTTGACGGTGATTTAGACCAGTTTATCAATGCCTCCCTCGCCGCGCGAATGAAGGGGAGTGTGGAGAAAGTTAAAGTAAGTTATGCTACCAAAAGTCTTAATTGGTCCTGCTAAGCCACATTGGTTGAATGCAGAAGAAGCGAAGCAATTTGTTTTACGCGGCGCAGAACAATACCCGCATTTAGATTCTAATTTTCTCCTAGAAATTTGCTTCCAACATCCCCGCAGGTTTGACGACTATTTTCCTAATTTTGACCCTCAGAGGCACCGGGCATTTCAGCAGGTTCGCACTATGGGTTGGGTGTATGATAATTTAAAATATGACCGAAATAAGGAGCTGAATTTTTGGTATACTCAATTCGACCAATTTGAAGAAACAGATATGGGCTCTTACCTTAAATTCGAGATGCTCAAGATGAAGTCTTGGCCTGTACCTCCCGTTATTGTTGAAGCAGAATTTGCAGTTGAATTAGGAGCTTTCCCATCAATAGTGGGTAGGCCGTATTACTTAATTGAGGGGACTAGAAGGGTTTCCTATGCCAGAAGAATGATGGAGTTAGGGCTGCTTGATAGTCAGACAAATGTAACTTTAGTGGAAATTCAAGGGTTGTAAGCCCAGCAACCTTGTGTTTTCCCGCAGAAATGCTATGTCCGCGCCATGAACTCACTCGGATTCAGTAAGCCGGAGAAAGACACGCGCGTGGTGGTGGCCATGTCGGGCGGGGTGGATTCGTCCGTCTGCGCCGCACTGCTGCACTCGCAGGGCTATGAGGTGATTGGAATTACGTTGCAGCTTTACGATCATGGTGCGGCGGTGGGTAAAAAAGGCGCGTGCTGCGCCGGGCAGGATATCCACGATGCACGCCGTGTCGCCGACTCGCTCGGCATCCCGCATTACGTGCTGAATTACGAGTCGCGCTTCAAAGAAGCGGTGATGGATGATTTCGTTGAAACCTATCTCAGCGGTTCGACGCCGGTTCCCTGCGTACGTTGTAACCAGTCGGTCAAATTCCACGACCTGCTGAAAACAGCAGCCGACCTCGGCGCCGATTGCATGGCCACCGGCCATTACGTGCAGCGCGTGGTGAATAATGGCCGCGCCGAATTACATCGCGCGGTGGATGCCGACAAAGACCAAAGCTATTTCCTATTCGCGACGACGCAGGAGCAGCTGGAATTCTTACGCTTCCCGCTTGGTGGTCTACGCAAGGAAGAAACCCGCGCACTCGCTGAAAAATTCAACCTCGCCGTCGCCGAAAAGCCGGACTCGCAGGATATCTGCTTCGTACCGACGGGCGGCTATGCCAAGGTGATCGAGAAATTACGCCCCGATGCCGCCCAGCCCGGCCAGATCGTCGATGAAAAAGGTAAGGTGCTTGGCGCCCATGCGGGCATCATCCATTACACGGTCGGCCAGCGCAAAGGCCTCATCGGTGGATCGAGCGAGCCGCTTTATGTGCTCGCACTCGATGCTGAATCGCGCCGCGTTGTCGTCGGACCGCGCGCATCACTGGCCCAGCGCGACTTCGCTGTGAAGGAAATGAACTGGCTCGCGCCGAAAACAGATCGCATCGACAATATCCGCGTCAAAATGCGCTCGATGCAGGTGCCGCTGCTCGCTAGCGTATCGCCTGCGAAAAGCGGCGCGAGTGTGACGCTTGCCGAGCCTTATGAAGGCATCGCTCCCGGCCAGGCTTGTGTGATGTATGATGGCGCGCGCGTATTAGGCGGTGGGTGGATCACGAAGAATTAGGCTTCTTCTTGGTGCTTGCTGAACTTCATAACTTCCGCACCCCATTCCCGTTCAATTTTCTTTAAACTGCTTTCAATCTGTTCCACCTGCCCAGCCTGGAATCTGCTGATCAACACATGGGCGACAAGCGGGGCGGCCGCCACCATGAGGTATCCCGTCAGCGCCGCACCATAGATGACAATCCAAGTGTCGACGCTTTGCATGATGGGAATAAGCGCGCTCATCGGCCCTTCGACCAGCATACGTCCGACGAAGGGCAGCAACCCCGAGAGATTCAAGGCGAACACCGACTTGAACAGGTGCGGGCGCGGCGAGCGGTCGATATAATAGGTGACGATTGCCGGCATCATGGCGATGATGACAAAAATAAATCCGGTGCGCAGGAAGACCATCATAAACAGGCAGGTGATGATCAACAGCAGCTTGTGCTTCAATTTCATCTTGCGTTTTGGCTTGCCCGGTTTTGCATCAGCCGTCGTTGCTTTCTCTGCCGGTGCTTCAGTGACTGTGGCGAAGGCGGTGTTCATTAAATCCCCAAAACTTTTGTAAGCGTGATGTAACTCGTGATCATCAGCACGAAGTAGCCAATCATCACCGAAAATTTTCCGCCCATATCGCGCGCGTAATAATCAGTGAGGCGCGGGTTGCGGAAACGTTCGATTTTGTTGGTGTTGATCTGGTGTAGCGCGATGGCGTGGGCGAATCCTTCATAATCACGGATGGCAAGGTTGCGATTAACAAGGGCCCGCAATACCATGTCGAGCGATCCGGTTGACGCAAGTCTTTTGAGATTCAGTTTAATGTCCTTACGTACTTCGCGATTATGAATTTGGTCGAGCATTTTCTCGATACGCATTGCCGCCCATGCGCATAAGCCGACGAGCTGGCTGGGATGTTTTTTCTGGGCGGTGGCCAGCAGGGTGAGCACGATCAGCTCCTTATTCTTTGACAGTGCAGGAAGTGTGACGAGATCATGCAGGCGGATTTCTTTGTTCAAATTGATTTTGCTGGTTACGAACGCTGCAATATGTGAATCGGTGAAAGCGGTATCTGCCGCGAAATTGACCGCGAGTGCGTCGAGTGTTTTCAGGAGATCGGGTAAATCGGTGACGTGGTATTTGCGCACAAGACTCGATTGGCATGGCAGCGAAGGGTTGAGGTCGTAAAGCACACGCTCTATACCGAATCCGCAATATTCCATTTTCATGAACAGCCTGACGTGCTGTAATCTGCCGATGAGTTGCGTCTGCTCGTTCGATTTATTGCTTTCCTCCGCCAATTCCTCCCAGAACGCCGAAGTGTCCGCTTCAATCAATGCGGCCAATTGGGCCAGCTCAGCGGTCGATTGGTGTTGCATCAGATCGGCGAGTACTGCACCGATCCCATCTGGCCGCAACGAGAATGACTGGCCCCGTATAGGACCAATTGGATCAAGCACGCTGATAATGCGTGTGAGCATGTCATTCGCTTGTGCTTCCGGCGCGTTCTCGCTGGTCATGCGGAGTAGGCGATCGATACTTGTGGCCATCTCTTGGTTGCGTAATTTTCCTGCTATCCAGCGGTCGAGTTTAAGCCCACGAATGTCCTTCAGTGCTGTACGCCATTGACGGTGAAATGCGTTGGCGATCACACGTACGCTTAAATAATCATCGCCGGCGAAGGCGATCGGATGTTGCGCGTCTTTTGACGATGTTGGCGCAATCATGTTGAAGCGTTTGCCGCCCAGCCACTGATTTAACTGATTCAGGTCCCAGCGTTCAATTGGGTCGTCGTGCAGCGTACCGCGGAATAAATCCTCGTACGTATCGGAGAAGTTGCGGGCATAGGTGAGGGTCTGGAAACTGCCGCGCTCAAGATACATGCGGATGAGATTCTCACGCGACACGTTTTTGAGGTGGTCGATGCCGTAAATAGCCTCGAGTGCGGTAACGCCAAGCGCGTAGACATCCATCTTTTCGTTGGCCTCGCCGCGGCCCAGCGGATCGGCGAGCAGCATTTCCATCGGTTGGTAAAAGTGGCTGCCTAGCATACCACAAGGCAGAGAGCTGCATTCGCCGAGCATGGGTGTCTCGCCGAGGAACAGGCTCGCCGGGCAGATATTTCCGTGGGATATTTTCTCTCCATCACGCAGAGCGATGAGCGCTTTGGCAGCAGGCGTTAGCACGAAGTCGGTGATGCGGTGTTCGTGTAGCCTTGGCGTGGCTTTTAAAATCTCGGCGAGGGATTTGCCCGATGGCCGCTCGAAAAACATCACCATGCGTGATTCGTTGAGGTGTGAGCAATTCACTGTGCCGGCACCTAAAAGCGATACCATCGACGGGTGGTTGAAGCCAACGAGCTCCGTCAGCGCGCGGTGGCGATAGGGGATACTGGTTTCGAGTACCATCGCATAGACGGCGCGTTGCGTGTTGAAGTTATCCTCGGCAGCAAACGCCTTGGCGTAGGCGTGGTTCATCTCTGGGATAGGTTTATTGGGAAATAGCCGGAAGCGCTTGGCAAGTTCGTCTTTTTTCTCGCCACCGGGGGTAAAATTAGGGCGGTACGCGCGCAATAGCTCATCAAGGCCGGTATCGACCTGTTCCTCAATCAGCGGAATATCATCCGCTTCCATGCGCGCGGTTTGTGCCATAGCTATCTTCTGATTAGCAGGTTCCGTGCCAAGCTAGCGGAAATGGCGATGGTGCTCAATCTTTTGATGAATAACAAGGATTCTCACGGGTTGCCCAGACGTCAACCATTCCCCGACCGTCATGCCCGGGCTCGACCTGGTATCCGTCACTAAACAAAGCTACTACCGTAGCGCACAGGCCTTCAACTGTTCAGTTTGCATGATTGCCTTGCGGTCTGGACTCTTAATTTCGTCAGCTACGGTCACTATGTAGTGATCCAATTTTTTCATTGCTAATTGCTCGGGTAGACGGAGTAGTGTTAGAAAAACATCAGGATTACGTCCTGTTTTCTCCCAAAGAGCAATGGCGAACTCGGCATCGATTGGATTCGTCAAGGACAGAGAAGCCAATCCTTCACGGTGACAATCATCAAGCTGCTGAACAAGCCTCGCGAAAGCTATCAGAACGGGGTTCCCCGGGAGTTGTGACAAACGGATGTTCACAGGTTTTCCTGTCGAAAATTGCGTGCCAGCAAAAATGTCTCCAGTCTGAGAATCTTGTAATATTGTGAATTGAATTACCTCCGGGCTTGGACATATCAAGCGAGGTAACGTTTGATTTCTATCTTGCCAAACCCAACAGTCTTTCAGAAGATTCAGAAGGTTTTTCGTTTAGCCATTTATTTTCTCGTGAATCACAAACTCAAATTGTTGATATCACCG
>JANNSK010000034.1:0-32195 GCA_031402515.1 Alphaproteobacteria bacterium
CCCAAAATCCGAAGACGGATTTTGACCTCTCCCGGTGGGAGAGGTAAGCAAGCGACACTTCCTCGGTTCTTTCTTCCAATCCGCGCCAGCGGATATACCTCTCCCACCGGGAGAGGTCAAAATTCGCTTCTTAGCGAATTTTGGGAGAGGGCTTTCGGGTGAGGGGCGTCGGACTACGGATTTTCTTAGCCTCTACAACCGCTTAGATATTCCCATTGCGCGGGGGGGCAAAGCGCCGTATATTCACGGGTGAGTGTGGAAACATTCATCAGGAATTCCTCTGCGGCCTGGACATAGAGATAACATCCGGGGATCGCAGGTGAGTTAAACGTAACGAATACATTAGGGTGCCTTTACGAACGATGGCATCGACCGAAAACAGAACGTGGGCGACCTTGCGGCAAACATCAGAGGACCGCAGCCCCACCGAGTTCCCGCCCACGGGCGGAAGCGAGACCGGCATGCATGCCGGGACAAGGACCTGCGGATAGTAACTCCGCGCGGCTTGGCTGTTTCGAGCGATGCGTGTCGTACGCTTAAGGCCCCTCAAAAGGGGACTATCATGACAAAACGTATGCTTATCGACGCTGCCCATTCGGAAGAAACACGGGTGGCGGTTGTCGAACATGGGCGGATTTACGATTACGATTTCGTAACCTCCTCCAAAAAACAACTCAAAGGCAATATCTACCTCGCCAAAATCACGCGGGTGGAGCCGTCGCTGCAGGCGGCCTTCGTCGAATATGGCGGCGGCAAGCAAGGGTTTTTACCCTTCTCGGAGATTCACCCGGATTATTACCAGCTACCGCAGGACGATAAAAAGAAGCTGCTCGAGGAACAAATCGCCGAGGCCGAAGCCGAAGAAGCCGCCGAGGACGAAGCGTTCGAGCGCGAGCAGGCCGCCCGCGAATCAGGTCGTCGCCAGCCGCGCGAAGAAGGCGATGAAAACGGTGAGGATGACGCCGATCAGATAAGCACCATTGAGCCGGCACCGGATAACGCACTGCCCGCGGAAACCTATTCCGCCAGCACCGACGCACCCTCGCAGCCGGTGGCCGAAATGCAATCGCTCGTCATGCCGCAGGAATTCGCGCCGGAAGAAACGAGCAAACCGCTTGAGGCCGAGTCGTTCCATGTGTCGAGCGATATCGTCGAAACACTGCCGGAGGATCAGACATCCGCCGAACCTCAAGAAAAATTCGCCGAAGAAGGCACTGCGGAAGAATCGCAGGCGCAGCCGCCATCCAGCGAAGAAGCGGAAGAAAATCGTGGCCACGGCGACCGCCGTCCGTCGCACCGCCGTTACCACATCCAGGAAGTCATCAAGCGCAACCAGATCGTGCTGGTGCAAGTGATTAAAGAAGAGCGCGGCAATAAAGGCTGCTCGCTCACCACCTTTATTTCGCTCGCTGGCCGCTCCGCCGTGCTGATGCCGAACTCGCCGAAGGGCGGCGGCATCTCGCGCAAGATCACCGATCGTGAAACGCGCAAACGCCTGAAGGAAGTCGCAAGCGAAATGCGTACGCATCGCGGCATGAGTGTTATTATCCGTACCGCCGGGCTCGACCGCACCAAGGCCGAAATCCGCCGCGACTACGACTATCTCGCCAAATTATGGAACCAAATCCGCGAGCAGACGCTAAGCTCCACCGCCCCTGCCCTCATCTATGAAGAAGGCAACCTGGTGAAGCGCACGCTGCGCGACCAGTTCACCTCCGATATCGAAGAAATCATCATCGAAGGCGAAGAAGCCTACAACGACGCCAAGGAATTCGTGCGCATGCTGATGCCGGCGCAGACGGGTAAAGTGAAGCTCTACAAAGAAGCCATGCCACTCTACGCGTTTGCGGGTATCGAGGACCAGCTTTTCGCCATGACCGATCCGCAGGTAAAACTCCCCTCGGGCGGCTATATCGTTATTCACCCGACGGAAGCGTTGATCTCGATCGACGTCAACTCCGGCCGCTCAACCACCGAGCGCAATGTCGAGGAAACCGCACTGAAAACCAATATGGAAGCGGCGGCCGAAATCGCCCGCCAACTTCGGATGCGCGACCTGGCTGGCCTTATCGTTATCGACTTCATCGACATGAATTACGGCAAGAACCGCAAACAGGTCGAGCGCGTGATGAAGGATGCGCTGCGCCACGACCGCGCCAAAATGCAACTCGGCCGCATCAGCATGTTCGGCCTGATGGAACTGTCGCGCCAGCGCATGCGGCCTTCGATTTCCGAGTCGATGGGCGAACTGTGCCCGCATTGCCGTGGCACCGGCTACATTTATTCGGTGGAGACAGTGGGTATCCAAATCATCCGCACGCTGGAGAAGGAAGCCGCCAGCGGCGACTTCGCCACACTGCGTATCACCACCCATCCGGAAGCTGCACTCCATTTACTCAACGAAAAACGGGCGATGCTGCAATCGCTCGAACAACGCTACAATGTCAGCGTCGTGATCCTGATGGATACGGCGATGATCACCGGCAATTTCCGCCTCATCAAAGTCACACGCGACGGTAAAGAGATATTGCATGACGACGGGCGGGCACGCGATGCTTCTTCCTCCTCGCGCCAACGCAAGCGCGGCAAGCGCGGCGGTAAGGAACGCAGCGAAGGTGGCGGCTCGGTCGATTTCTCCGATGTCGTCGAAACCTCCGACGAGGAACCGATCGAGGACGATTTCGAGGCGCGCGACGATGACCATGAAATTATCGGCGCGGGATTAAGCGATCGCGGCGGGCAAAGTGAACGTCCCGAACGCTCGGATCGTGGCGGACGTGGCGAGCGCGGTGGGCGTGACCGTGGTGGCCGCAATCGTGGCGGACGTGACCGTGGCGGGCGTGACCGCAACCGCCATCGCGGCCGTAACGACGAGGGACAGGCCCGCACACCGGTCGAAGGCGAGCCACAGCTCGCCAGCAACGATAATATGAATGAGTCCGTCGCTGCGCCCGGCGATCAAGCGCCGCGCGAAGGCGGTGAGCAGGGTGATCGCAATGCGCGTCGTCGCGGCAAACGTGGCGGCAGAGGTCGCAACCGCAATGAGCGTGGCGACCGTGGCCCGCGCGAGCCACGACAGCCCGGCGAAGCAAATGCCGCAACGTTTGCGCCATCGCAGGAATCGACCTCCTATGAAGCACCACCGCCACGGACGACGTATGAAGCGCCACGGCTGGTTGAACCAACGAAGCCGTCCTTCGTGATTCCGTTATCGGAAGCGCAGACGAATCCGGATGCCGTTGCTTCGCCGATTAAATCGGAATCGAGCGCAGGTGACGGAAAATCCAAGCGCAAGGGCTGGTGGAATAAGGTTTTAGATTAGTGACAAGTGGCAGGTGGCATGTGACAAGTGGTTTTGCACACCGTTCGTGCTACGTTTTACCTGCCACCTGCCACCTGCCACTTTTTATGCATAAACTGACCGCATATCTCTCCGCTCTCTTCATGGCGCTGGCTCCCCTCACCGCCTATGCAGGCCTCATTCGCGATGCTGAAATCGAATCCACCTTGCGCGCCTATGCTAACCCGATTTTTGAAACAGCAGGCATTCCGGCGGACGATGTGCGCATCCTGATTGTCGCCGATCCCACGATTAACGCCTTCGTTGCGGGCGGGCTCAACCTGTTTGTCCATACCGGACTGATTCGTACGACCAAAAATCCCGGTGAACTTATCGGTGTTATCGCCCACGAGACCGGCCACATCGCTGGCGCACATCTGTCACAACTGCGGGAAAAATCGAACCGCGCCACGCTCGGCTCCATCATCGGCACCCTGCTCGGCGCCGCTGTCATGGCTGGCGGCGGCGGTAAAGCTGGCGGCGGGATTCTCATGGGCAGCCAGCAGATGGCGCAACGCGATTTTCTCGGCGCCATCCGAGTGAACGAATCCTCGGCTGATCAGGCGGCACTAGGCTTCCTTGATGATCTCGATATGTCCGCCACCGGCATGCTCTCGATGTTCGAAACCTTGCGACGCAAAGAAGCGGCGTTGCCCGTCAACAAGGACCAGTATCTGCGCAGCCACCCGCTGACTACCGAACGCATCAGCGCCATGCGCAACCACATTACCGCATCGGAGATCCCTGAAGGCCAGGTGCCGGAAGGATTCACCGTGCGCCACGCACGGATGGTAGCAAAGCTGGTTGCTTTCACCGAGTCGTATGAGACAACACTCAATCACTATCCCACCAGCGATACGTCCGTTGCCGCACGCTATGCCCGCGCCATCGCCGATTTTAAACGCAGTAACCTCACGGCAGCGATTGCGGGCATCGACCAGCTCATCCGCGAGCATCCCGCCGATCCCTTTTTCTACGACACTAAAGGCCAGGTACTCTTTGAAAACGGTAAGCTCGCCGATTCGGCCAAAGCTTATGCGAAAGCCTCCACCCTTAAACCCGACTCGGCGCTGATCCTCACCGATTACGCCAAAACACTCATCGCGCAGGATAAGAAAAGCGAACTGCCGCGCGCGATTGCATTGCTTGAACGCTCGCGGGAAATCGATGATAGCTATTCAACCACCTGGCGTGAGCTTGCCGTCGCCTACGGCAAACAAGGCAGGCTCGGGCTTTCCTACGAAGCACTCGCCGAAGAATCCGCCCTGAAGGGTGATTACAAAACCGTGTTGCAGCATGTGGCGCGAGCGCGCAGCTTTGCCAAAAACGAGCCTGCACTTGGTCTATTGCTGGATGATCTCGAGCGCGACGCCAAGGCCCAGATCAAGCGTAAGCGGGAAGCAGATGATGTTTTTTAGTCGCTCGAATTCTGAATTCTCTTTGCCACTTGCTTTTTGTTTCAACGTCGTGCACGGATAACCATCGCACACAACCACCAAGGAGACTCCTCATGAAATACGCACAGCTTGTCACCGGACTGTTAATCGGCACCGCACTCGGCGGCTCCGTCGTCGCCTCGACGGGTGGCGGCGGTAGCGCAAGCAAGGACGATATCCGCGCCGTAGTGCTCGCAGTCATCAAAGAGGAACCGCAAGCTATCATGGATTCGCTGCAGGGATTCCAGCAGAAGCAGCAGGATGAAAGCAGCAAGGCCGCTAACGAAGCGCTGAAAGACGGCGATATGATGAAACGCGTGCACGACACCACGAACGCCGCCTTTGTCGGACCGAAAGATGCAAAAAAAGTCGTCGTTGAATTCTTCGACTACAACTGCCCGGCCTGCCACATGATGTTCCAGGGCATCGACCAGTTGCTGCAGCAAGACAAGGAAGTGAAAGTCATCTTCCGCGAGTTCCCGATTTTTGGTGAGTTGTCTGACACCAACTCGAAGCTCGGCCTTGCCATCACTAAGCTACATCCCAACCGTTACTTCGAATTCCACGGGAAAATGATGAAAGCGCCAGGCAAGGACATCAAGAACACCCACGCCATCATCACCGGCATGGGGCTCGACCTTGAGGAACTCAATGCGGAGATCAAGAAGCCTGAATACACTAAAATGCTTCAGGAAGAGCGTGATCTCGGCGCCAAACTCAACATTCGCGGTACGCCGACCCTCATTGTGGGTGACGAACTCGTTCCCCATGCGCTTGATGTCAACGGGCTCAAGGAAAAACTAGCGAAGTAGGGCTTAAATTCCGAGTCTCGGCTTTTCTGTACGGAGGCGGTGGGTTGGCATATGCTCAGCGTGATTGAGGCCTTACCGCTGTCTCCCTCACCCACCAGCCCGGACATTGGGTACGGAGTTGCGTAGCCAATCTCATTGCATCTTCCGCTTTTTTCATCAGCGCGAAGCAGGCCGAGCCACTGCCAGTCATGCGCACAAAGGGCGGCTGTTGTGGCGCGGTTTCAAGCGCTAGCAGCACTTCGGCAACTTCGGGCATCAGGGTCACTGCAGGCCGCTGCAGGTCGTTGCGAGTCGAAGCGAGGCGCTGAAGAAAACGCTCACCTTGCGGAGGCAATGTCTCTCTAAACAAAACCCCCACCCCCTCCTTACTATGAGGAGATGAATGACGTCGATCCTCCTCGGGAGGTGAGTTAAATGCCGCATAGACCTGCGCCGTCGACAACGGCTTTCCGGGATACACCAATACTGTATGAAGCGGCGGGAGTTGCTCGCTGATAATTTCTAGTTCATCACCGATGCCGCGCGCGATGAGCGGCCTTCCCTCCAAACACAGCACAACATCGGCCCCCAGTTTCTTTCCGACTTTTTTTAATTCGGCGGGCGATAATCCCAGCTGCCAATGATCGTTGAGTAGGGTTAGCGCGGCGGCGGCATCTGCCGAACCACCGCCCATGCCGGCACCGACGGGGATATTTTTTTCGAGTGTGATGCGCGCACCGTGATCGGTGTTAGTAACTTTCTGTAATAATCGCGCCGCTTTGCGTACAAGATTCTCTTCAACTTTGCCGCACGCTGCCGCAAACTCGCCGATGACTTTCAGTTCCAACTGCGCGGATTTCTCGACGGTGAGCGTATCGGCAAGATCGGTGAATACGACGAGCGATTCGAGCGCGTGATAGCCATCGGCGCGCGCGCCAAGAATATGCAGATAGAGATTGAGCTTGGCGTAAGCCTTCGCACTACTGGACATGGTTCCCGGAGGGCGCCTCAACGGTGCTTACCGCCTCAGGCACCGCACCCACTTGCGACTGCTGATCCATAAACGGCGGCAAGCCATTCGCGAGTTTTTCCTGCAGCAACTTCACCATGTCCTCTTCCTCGGGCTTGGCGTTAAGCGCGCGCTGCCAGGAGAAGCGTGCTTCGGTTTCGCGCCCCACCCGCCAATAGCCGTCGCCCAGATGGTCGTTCACCGTCGGATCGTCGGGCATGATTTCGGCGGCCTTCTCAAAATACTCGACGGCTTTGGGGAAATTACCTGCGAGATATTCCGCCCAGCCGACACTGTCGATAATATGCGCATCTTCCGGCCGCGCCGAAAGCGCGAGCTCGAGAAAGGTGCGCGCCTTGGTCAGATTCTTGTTCATAGTGAGCCAGCTATAGGCGAGGTAGTTGAGCACATCCGGCTGATTGGGCTCGAGTGCCAGCGCGCGCGTCAAATCCATCTCCGCCTTGTCCCACTCGCCAGCGCGCTCGTAACTGATGCCGCGCGCATAGAGTAGCGGCCAGTTGCCGCCACTCAGCGGCTCGGCACGCTTAATGGCCTCGCCATAGGCGGCGACCGCTTCTGGATAACGTTCCTGCTCGCGCAGCATATCGCCCTTGGTGATGATGGCGATGGTGTCATCCGGATGCGTGCCAGCTACTTTCTCCAGCAGTTCAATGGCTTCTTTATTCTTACCAAGCGCTTCGAGATTTAGCGCTTTTCTCACTTGGCCGCGGCGATAAAATACACTGCCCGGCGCAATCGCATCGTAGATGACAATCGCCGATTCGTAATCTTCCACCTGCTCGTAGAGATTGGCGAGCATCAGCTGTGCGGGTGGCAAGTCGGGTTTGAGTTCGAGCGCGATGCGCAAATAAAGGAACGTATCCTGCGTGGCTTCCTCGCCGAATAAAATACTGGCGGTGGTGAAAAATAATTCAGCGAGCCCGTCGCGTGCATTGGCGACCAGTGGCGCCGGCGCTTCCTTGGTGGGAACGAGTTTGGCCGGAATCAGGCTGGAGTCGGGATTGGCTTTCGCATAGGCGTCGTACACCGCCTGCGCCTTGTCCCACTGGCCCTGGCGCATGGTAAAATTGGCGATGGCCTCAACCACCCGGTAAGGCGTAATCGACGGATCGGCGCTCGATTTGAGGTAAGCCGCGCGCGCGGCGTCTTTATTACCCAGCACGTCGTTCATCAACGCGACATGGTAGGTGAGGAAGGGCGAGAAAAATCCTGATTTGTCGATAGCGCCCTGCATGGAAACGCTGCCTTTAGTCTCATTTTTGGCGATTTTTATCCATTCAAGTACCACCGGGCGGATGATGCCGTAGAGGCCAGCCTCGGGCGAGGTTTGCGCCCAGGCTTGCGCTTTCACGTAATCACCCGCCTTGATGGATTCGAGCATTAATATCGTGGCAATGAGCGGGTCGGCCTTGGCGTTGGCGGAAAGCGCGACGGCGAATTCCGCCGCTGCTTCCGTATTGCCAGCGAGGAGGTTAATGCGCATTGCTTCCTGCTTAAGATGCTCGTTGTCCGGGTCGGATTTAAGCGCTTCACCAAGATATTTGGCCGCCTCGGAAAGATCCTCGCTTTGGCGGGCGAAACGGCTGGAGAGGAAGCTGCCGGCCAGTCCCGGCTGAATGCCGCCCGCAGCAGGTGCGGCCAGCGATTCGCCAGCGGTCACCGGCTTATGTTCGCCCACCGGCTTGGCGCCCGAATCGTTGGCGAATGCAGGCGCGGCCAGTAACCAAACGAAAGCCACAAGCACCCCAGCAGTCGTCATCCTCGGGCTCGTCCCGAGGATCCATGACAAGGCTGGATTCTCGCGACAAGCGCGAGAATGACGGGCTTTATGAGGGAATAATCGCATCAAAAACAATACCTAAGCAAAATCACTTGCGCTTCAATCCGGTTACATTATATTGCCGCCCCTATCAACGGAAATCGCCGAAAAATAGAGACAGAGTGAGGATTTATGAGCAGTAAGAACAACCCGGAAACACGTGGCGACGTTACCGAGCTACGCACCTTCAAAGGCAAAGTAGTAAAGCCGGTGCGTATTATCAACCGCGAACAGCGCATTAACTTCATCGGCGCCGCCTATGAAAGCGGTGAAATCGTGGTCGACAACAACACCAAGCGCCCGATTCCGTATCAGAAGATTTACGGCTAATTAGCCAATAGCCATGAGAGTCTATAGCTAACAGCTATAAGGCTGTCAGCTGTGGGCTATACTTACATATTCGGATAGTTCGGCCCGCCGCCGCCTTCGGGGCAGGCGATTGTCATACAATCTTCATCAAATCTTCATACTTCTATTATAAAAACCATGATACATTTGGGATGCAGTTGGATTGGTTAGCTAAATTGGTTAGCTAAAAAGAGAGTGACATGAATCCTAGTCTCTTTGTCATCGAAGTTGAGGTGCCATTCTTTACCCCTTTAGATCGTGATTTTAGTACCGAAAAGCAGTCACGTGATAAAGCACGCGATCAAGCGGAAAGATGCAAAACTGCTATCACAAGGCTGAAAAAGGCGGGAACCATTGATGGCGAGAGAGCCGTCATAGTGGGAGCACATATCAGCCACAACATACTATACGGTCTGCTAACAGAGGAAAAACTTTTTGAAGATTATACGGGAAAGCATGAATATGCGATATCGACCAGCTATAATACTCCCCGCACTATTCCCATAGCGAATTGGCCTACCAGTATTGATATCACACCTGAGAGCATGGAAAGATTTATCAACGCGCTCAACGAAGCCGCCACCGCCGCTGAGGTTATCAAAAACAGTCATTTTCCCGTCAGGGACGAACAAGAGATAAAGCTCCAACGAATAGAAAAGGCTGTAGCGACCGTGTTGCACACGCGACTAGAAATATAATCTCACATATTCGGGTAGTTCGGCCCGCCGCCGCCCTCAGGCGTGACCCAGACGATATTCTGCGTGGGGTCCTTGATATCGCAGGTCTTGCAATGCACGCAATTCTGCGCGTTGATCTGCAATCGGCTGATCCCTGCCTCCTCGACAATTTCATACACACCCGCCGGACAATAACGTTGCGCCGGTTCGGCGTAGAGATGCAGGTTATACTCCACCGGAATCGTCGCGTTCTTGAGCGTGAGGTGGCACGGCTGGTCTTCTTCGTGATTGGTGTTCGACAGATACACCGACGACATGCGGTCGAAACTGACCACGCCATCCGGCGCGGCATATTCAATTTTCTTGCACTCCGCAGCCTTCTTCAGCGATTTGTGATCGGCGTGGTTCTTGAACGTCCACTTCGCCTTGCCGCGCAGGATATAGGTATCAATTGCCGCATAAATGAGGCCGGGAATCAGTCCGCGATGGAACCCCGGGCGGATATTGCGCGCGGCGTACAATTCCTCGCCCACCCATGAGGCGCGCAGGGCGGTTTCGTAACTCGACATGTCATCCTGAGCAACGCGAAGGATCTCTGTATTGTTTTCACGGGATCCTGCGCTGCGCTCAGGATGACGGAGAGCTACAATCGCCGCCTCTGCCGCCAGCATGCCGGATTTCATCGCTGTGTGGCTGCCTTTGATTTTCGGCACGTTGAGGAATCCCGCCGCGCAGCCAATGAGCGCGCCGCCAGGAAAAGTGAGTTTGGGAATCGATTGCCAGCCGCCTTCGTTCAGCGCCCGGGCGCCGTAGGAAATGCGTTTGCCGCCTTCGAGTAATTTGCGCAGATGCGGATGTTCCTTGAAGCGCTGGAATTCCTTGAACGGGTCGAGCCACGGATTCTCGTAATCGAGACCGACAACGAATCCGACATATACCTGATTGTCCTCCAAGTGATAAACGAACGATCCGCCGTAAGTTTTATGATTCATCGGCCAGCCGATCGTGTGTTCGACATGGCCGGGCTTATGTTTCGCCGGATCGACCTGCCATAATTCCTTAATACCGATGCCGTAGGTTTGCGGGTCCCTGCCCTCGCGCAGATTGAAATGCTTCATCAGCTTCTGCGCATTACTGCCACGACAGCCTTCGCCGAACAGCGTGAGTTTCGCCCGCAATTCCATCGGCTCCTGATAGGAATCTTTTTTCTCTCCATTTTTGCCCACACCGAACGCGCCAGTACGCACGCCCTTCACCGTATTATCCTCGATGATGGTGTCAGCAGCGGGAAATCCGGGGAAAATCTGTACGCCCAAGCCTTCCGCTTGGCCCGCCAACCACCGACATAGGTTTCCGAGCGAGATAATATAATTGCCGTGATTATGCATTTGCGGCGGCGTGGGAAGTTTCACCCGCGCGGTTTTGGTGAGGAACGAAAACGCGTCGGACGTCACCGGCACATTGAGCGGTGCGCCTTTTTCTTTCCAGTCAGGAATGAGTTCGTTCAGCGCGCGCGGTTCGAACACCGCACCGGATAAAATATGCGCGCCGACTTCGGAGCCCTTCTCGACGATGATGACGTTGATATCGGCATTCAGTTGCTTGAGGCGAATCGCCGCCGAAAGCCCCGCAGGCCCCGCGCCAATGATCAACACATCGCATTCCATGGTTTCGGTCATGCTGTCTTTCTAAAGTAATCGCCACTTACACGAAAGCGGAAATCCAAGAATGCCCTCACCCGAAGAATGCCCTCACCCAAAATTTGACCCTCTCCCAAAATTGCTAAGCAATTTTGACCTCTCCCGGTGGGAGAGGTAGGCAAGCGGCACGTTCTTGCTTCTTTCTGCCAATCCGCGCGAGCGGATACCCCTCTCCCTTGGGAGAGGTCAAAATTCGTCTATACGAATTTTGGGAGAGGATCAGACCTTGGGTGAGGACTTGCGGACGGTGAAATAAGACTGAGTAGAAAAACTATCGCGACGGTCCGGATCGATTGGTCGGTGCACGCGCATGGGCGAGTGCGGGTTCGGCCGTTGTCACGCCACCGCTGACAAATCCGCCCAACGCGGCGGCGAATTCCTTGCCCTTGGCGATTGCACCCATCACGCGTTCGGTCACGACTTCCTTGAACATCGAAGCAATCGCTTTGACAAAATCCGGGAGTGCTAGCTTAACCATGTTTGACCTCTTTCGTAGTACGTTTGTTACGGTTTTCTTCATCAAGTTTATCAAGAAAGTCTCTGGCGCGCTGCTGAGATTCGAGCGTCGGCATACCGAATTCGACAATCTGTTTGGCCTGTTTCACATCGCGCATATTGACACCACACGAAGCAAGATGCCCGCGGTTGCTTGACATGCGCGGATCGGCAAGCAACGCTTTCGCATACGCATCATCCTTGGCTTCACGCAAGGCCTCGGTCAATTCGCTGACCGCCTTGGCGGCGATTTCTGGGGTATAGAACTGTTCCTGTAGTTGCATAACCTTGCTTTTGCTTTTACCTTACACCCCCAATATACCCTAAAATTTGTTAAGATTTCGTTAGCATCACCAAAGATAGTGGATAACATGGGCCAGAATTCTATGAAAATCGATTTATTACAGGAACTTGATGGACTTATCGCCTGGCAGAAAGAAATGGGCGTTACTGAGTTTATTGAAGATATTCCTCAGTGGCCGGTGAAGATTGAGCCTAGATTAGTTGTCCAATCCCCAGCCCCCAATCCCCAGTCCCCACCCCCCTCTTCTACCGTTGCCTCAGCGATTGCTGAAGCCCGCGCGCTGGCCGATGGGGCTTGCGACCTCGCCACACTCGAAGCTGCCGTGCGAGGATTCAATGGCTGCGCCATCAAAAAAACCGCGACGAATACCGTATTTGCGCAAGGGGTCGCAGAGAGCAAAATCATGTTCATCGGCGAAGCACCGGGCGCGGACGAGGATCGCCAAGGCGTTCCTTTCTGCGGAAAAAGCGGGCAATTGCTGGATTTAATGTTGGGTTATATCGGTCTCAAGCGCGCCGAGAATTTCTACATCACCAACACGCTGTTCTGGCGACCGCCGGGCAACCGGCAACCGACGCCGGAAGAACTCGATATCTGCCGCCCGTTTGTCGAGAAACATATCGCGCTCGTCGACCCCAAGGTCATGATACTTTTAGGCGGTACGGCGACCAAGGCGGTGCTGAACAAGGATGCCGGCGTCACTCGCCTGCGCGGACAGGTTTTTTCCTACAAGAACAGCTATATGGAGCGAGAAGTTCCAGTACATGTGACGTATCACCCATCCTACCTGTTGCGCCAGCCCATGGCCAAAAAACAAGTCTGGGCCGATTTACTGGCGTTGAAGGCGTCGCTGCAGTAAATCTATCTTAAGAAATACACACACTATTCTTTTTCTCTGCCGGTATCGGCGACTCTAACGCCAACGCGTCGATCTGGCGTGCAAAGCTGGCGATGGTTTTCAAATCTTTTGGCGATCCGCTCGTTTCTACTGCCAGCTTCAGAAGCTTTCTTCCTAAAGCATTCACTTTCTGTTCGTTGGATAACTCCAGGTAAATTTCCCATTCTTCCCCCTTGGGATGCCCAAGCGCACCAGGGGGCATCATTTCCGTCACGCTAGTCCCCGAGGCCCGGGCCAACATCCCATGCTCCCCCGTGTCCATTTTCCCGTTATCATTGGCATCGAACAGAACTATCGCGGCTTGCTTGTCGGCAGATACTTTAACGATCATTGCCCCTGCGCAGCCTTTTTCCGGCCGCAGGATCCTCTGCCCCGGTTCAGCAACATTCCAGTCTCCCATACGGCGCTCCCTATGTGTTTCGTAGGTTCATACTACCAGATAGACCCATATATTTGTGTGAAGATTTGATGACAATTTGACCCCACCGTCCAAACTTCACAGAGCCTTCACACACAGCCCTGCCGGGATGGGTTATACTGTGCTAATGAGGGAACTTAGTCCGAAGAGCGCATCTACAAGGTTTTTTAAGGCGTCTAACCCACTCTAAAACCACGTTAAGCTATTGAGTCACCAAGATTTCTGTGGTTTTTTTGGGGTTTTTACTTGCCGGTGGGACATTCTCCTCTATATTGCACTGCGAAAATGAAGGAAATACTGCGCAATCTAAAAGGCGCGGCGGGTGGTGTGTGGCCTGCTGCAAGACTGGTCCTCGGCGTGTTCGACACGGAACGGGCACGCATGCTTGCGACCTCGCGCGGGATGATGAGCCTCGCCATCGGCCTCGCCTTGTTTTTTGCCCTGCCCCAGCGTCCCATTGTGCATCAGGAAGTGCAAAGCGAAGCCAGTGTTCTGGCGCCTGACTATATCTCCGACCGCGACCGCTTGCTTTACCAGTCTATCTTTGCGCTGGGCGATCGGGCCGGCCCTGAAATCGTGAAGGAAACGCTGGGAAGGATCGACAATAAAATCCTCGAAGGCCACACGCTCGCAACACTTTATCTCGGTGAAACCTATAAACCGAGCCAGGACGAACTCATCACCTGGCTAGCCAATTATTCCGACCATCCGCAAGCCGCACGCATCCGCACACTGGCTTCCGCGAAGGGGGTCGACACCCGTACGCTTGCCGAGTTCGATATCACGGCTGAAGTGCTGCGCGGCGATGGCTATATCGACCATATTGGCAAAAAGCCGATGCCGGACAGCTGGTATCGCGGCCTTAGCCTGTGGAAAGAAAATAAACATGCGCAGGCAGCAAAAATTTTTGCCGATATCGGTGGGGATAAAAAACTCTCCGACTGGCAGCGTGCGGCGGGGTATTATTGGTCCGCACGGGCCGACGAAAAACTCGGCAATCATTTCACCGCGCGCAATGAATTACGAAACGCCTCGGCCTTCTCCACAACCTTCTACGGCCTCCTTGCCATGCAGGAGCGGGGGCGCACACCGGAGCTTGCCGCCGCAGCACCGCATGTCCCTGCGGATATTTACCACGACGCCAACGCGGTCCGCGCCCGCGCGCTCGCCGCCATCGGCGAACTTTCCATGGCGGAAAACGAACTGCGCGCGCTGGGTGCGCGGCTCGATACGCGCGACCGCGCCGCTATCGTGACACTGGCTTCCGAGCTCAACCTCGCCAACCTGCAGGTGCGGCTATCGCATTTGAAATATATTTCGGACGACGAGAAAATTTTTGCCGCCTACCCGATGCCGACATGGCTGACGCAAGCGCAAACGCGCGTTGACCCGGCGCTGGTGCTCGCCATCGCACGGCAGGAGTCGGTATTCCGCGAGGAGGTGACGAGTCAGGCCGGTGCCGTCGGCATGATGCAGATGTTGCCTTCAACCGCAAGCATGATGATGCGCGATTTGAAAAGCGGCGGGGTGAATCTCGCCAGCGCCAATTCGGATACGCTGCCGATGGCCGAACAGCTTACCAATCCGCAACTCAATATCCGCTTGGGTGCGGAATATGTGCGCCATTTGATGGAACAGCCCACTATCGGCAGCAGCCTCGTTAAAGTACTCGCCTCGTATAATGCGGGGCCGGGTTCGGTTGCCAACTGGCAGAAAACCTCTGCGGCGAAAATCACCGACCCGCTTTTGTACATCGAATCGATCCCCTACGCCGAAACCCGCAACTACGTGATGCAGGTCATGGCACAGTATTGGGTGTATCAAAGCCTGATGGGCGAATCCACCGCATCGCTGGCCTCACTGGCCAAAGGCGAGTGGCCGGGGGTTTAGTAGGGCTAGTCGCTAGTGCTAGTTGCTAGGGGACTAAAATCACAATTCCATTGCGAATTACTCGGTGGTGCTTACTGCTAGCACTAGCAACTAGCACTAGCACTCAACTCCCCCATGCCCGACTTTACCCTCGAATCCGCCTATCCGATCGACCAACGTATTGCGGGGGTGGATGAGGCCGGGCGCGGGCCATGGGCGGGACCGGTGGTAGCAGCGGCGGTGATTTTCCCCAAACGCACGATGTTTTCCGACCGCATCAACGATAGCAAAAAAGTAAAACACGCGACGCGTGAAGTGTTGTATACGGAAATCATGGAACAGGGAATCGTCGGGATTGGCGAAGCGTCGGTCGAGGAAATCACCACGCTTAATATATGGGGGGCGACCTCGCTCGCCATGCGCCGTGCCGTGGCTGCTCTTTCTGAAATGCCCGACGCGGCGCTCATCGACGGCAAACTGATTCCCAAAGCATTTCCTTGTCCGGCGCAGGCAGTGGTCAAAGGCGATTCGGTTTCCTATTCCATCGCCGCCGCATCCATCATCGCCAAAGTCACGCGCGACCGCATCATGCGCCGGCTTGCGGAAACCTATCCGCACTACGGATTCGAACGCCATGCGGGTTACGGTACCGAGTATCACCTGAACGCGATTAAAGAACACGGCCCCTGCCCGGCCCATCGCCCGACCTGGCCGATTGCACGCCTCCTTCAGGAGGCAGCATGAGCGCCCCTTTCTTTAACTCCCCCGCTTGCGGGGGGGGAGTCGACGCGCTCCTTAAAGCACGTCGGTGGGGGATAAGTCGTGAAGGTATCCCCCCACGGAACTCGCTGCGCTTTGCTTGCGAGTTCCCGCTCCCCCTCAAGGGGGGAGCTAAGACGGAGCAAGCATCATGAAACACGCCTATCGCAAACGGCGGTTGTTTCCGCGCACGCTTTCGGAAGTAGTGACGGCGGCGACCAATCCACTGGTCGCACAGAAGGAGAAATTCTATACGGCGCTGCTACGCGACTGGCCGACGATTGTTGGGCCGGAACGCGCCGCTTATCTCTCGCCGCAGCGCGTGCAGTTCAATCGCGACGAGCAGCAAAGCGCCACGCTGCACCTCAAAGTGAACGCCGATAAGGCACCCGAAGTTTCCTACATGCAGGAGCAAATCATCGAGCAGCTCGCGCGCTATTTCGGGTATAAAGCAATCACGCGCCTCGTGTTGCATGCAGACCATGGTTCACTTGCCGACGCAGCATCACCCGCGGTTGCCACAACAAACACCGCCACCACACCACCGCCGTTGCCGGACAATCTCCCGCGTGAGTTCAAGTCGATCTTTGAGCGCATGCAGAAGCATTTTGATAAACCGTAGACGCTGTCATCCCGGTTTTTTGTACCGGACAAAAAATCCGGGATGACAACCCGCGATGGACGCGCTACACCATCCGTCAGGAGGAAGCCATGGCAGCTAAAAGCACAAAAAACGGCAGTAAGAACCTGCTCATCGTCATTATTCTACTGGTAGGCGCCGCGGCAGCGTTCGGCTATTTCAAGCAGTCATCCGTACTGCGTGAAGACGACTCCGCCAACGCCGCCGAGCAACAGCAAGCGGTACAAACACCGCCCGCTGGCCACCCGATTTATTCTTTGCGCGAGGACGACATCGTCATCGGCAAACCCGATGCGCCCATCACGATTGTCGAATACGCCTCGCTCTCCTGCCCGCATTGCGCGCATTTTCATGAAACGTTGCTGCCAAAAGTGAAAAAAGAATTCATCGATAACGGCAAGGCAAAACTCACCTTCCGCCACTTCCCACTCAACGAGCCGGCAATACGTGCGGCGCAACTCGTCGAATGCGGTGGCAAAGACCAACGTGAACATCTGCTCAAGACGCTTTTTTCAACGCAGAAAGATTGGGCGTATGACGAGAAATTTTTTGCCAGCCTCAAGAAAATCGCTGCAGTCGCCGGATTCGATAGCGCCCGCTTTGAAGGCTGTATGGCGGACAAGCAGCTGGAAAATCGCATCCTCGCCACCCGCCTCGATGCGGCGAAAGGGGGCGGGATCACTTCCACCCCGAGTTTCCTCATCAACGGCGAGAAAATCCAGGGCGAAGCAACCATCGAGATGTTCCGCGCGGCGATGAATAAGAAGTAGGGTTTCTCTGCTTGACAGGCTGCCGCCTCATCCATAGATTGCGCGCGCCATGAATGAGGAGAAACCCATCAATCCCGCAGCTTTAGAGGCACTTACCAAGGACCTCGACGCGCTTAAAATCGCGCGTGAGGGCAATAAGCGCGAGCGCCATGCGCCGTCGCAGGGTGCGGCGCGGGCGGCGGTGGATTTTATTTCGGCCCTCGCCGTGTGCAGCCTGATTGGCTACGGCGTTGATTATTGGCTGGGCACCATGCCGCTCGGCCTGCTGGTTGGCCTGCTCGGTGGAGCCGGTGTCGGCGCCAAACTGATGCTGCGCGATATGAAACGAGACGCATAATGGCCGCCGGCATGCACAATCCGCTCGAACAGTTCGCGGTGAACCCGGTATTCACCCTGCCCCAGCAATTCGGCTACGATATCAGCATCACCAACTCGACCCTCGGCATGTTCGCCGCCGTGCTCGGCGTCACACTGTTTTTCCTCGTCGCCATGCGCAAAAAAGCGATGGTGCCGGGGCGGATGCAATCGCTCGCCGAGATGATGTACGAGTTTGTTTACGGCTTCCTCGACGAAAACACCCACCACAAGGGCATGAAGTATTTCTCGTTCATTTTCACGCTGTTCCTGTTCATTTTATTCATGAACCTCGTCGGCATGATTCCCTATTCCTTCACACCGACCAGCCACATTATCGTCACGCTGGGCATGGCGGCGGTGGTGTTTATCGGCGTCACGCTCATCGGTATACTCAAAAAAGGCCCGATCGGTTTCCTCAAAGGCTTCATTCCGCCCGGACTGCCGGTGTGGATGGGCCCGCTGCTGCTGGTCATCGAAATGGTATCGTATCTCGTGCGCCCCTTAAGCCTATCCATCCGGCTTGCCGCCAATATGTTCGCCGGACACACGCTGATGAAAGTTATCGCCGGATTCGTACTGCCGCTCGGCCTTTTTGGCATCGCGCCCGGCTTGTTCCTTGTCGGTTTGACCGCGCTTGAGATATTCGTCTGCATCCTGCAGGCCTACGTATTCGCACTGCTCTCGTCACTCTATCTTGGCGAGGCATTGTCGGAGCATCACTAATTTTTTTAACGTTAAGGAGTAGTACAATGGAAATGGAAGCACTGAAATTTATCGGAATGGGTTTAGCCGCCCTCGGCACGGGTATGGCGGGTGTGGGCGTAGGCCTCATCTTCGCCGGTGTCACGCAAGGCATCGCGCGCAACCCGGGCGCTGAAGGCAAAATCCGCAACATGGCCATCTTCGGCCTCGTCTTCGCCGAATTAATGGGCCTGTTCGCCTTCGTACTCGGTATTCTCATCATGTTGAAAACGTAAACATGATCCGCCACGCGAACAGACTGATCATTGCCATGTCGCTGTTGGTTGCGCCCGCGCGCGCGGCTGACGGCGGCATGCCGCAACTCGACCCCACATGGTTTCCCAGCCAGTTATTCTGGCTGACGGTCTGTTTTGTTACGCTTTACACGATTGTTTCACTGTTCATCACGCCGCGTGTGGGCGGTGTGCTGAAAACCCGTGCGAATGCGATCGATGAAGCAATTGCGCTGGCCGAGAAACTCAAAAAAGAAGCGGCATCGACCCGCGGCAATTTCGAGGCTGCCGGTATCGAAGCGCGCGCCAAAGCCTCACAATTAATTGCCGAAGCGCAAGCAGAAGTGACAAAAGAGCACACAGCGGCACATCAGAAACTCGCTGAGAAACTGGAAGCCGAACTCGCTGCGTCCGACGCCGAAATCAAGAAAGCGGTGAGCAAGGCGACGGCCAATCTCGACGCGGCGGCGATCCCGCTCGCACAGGAAATGGCAGAAAAACTGCTCGGTGGCACGGTCGATGAAGCCAGCGTGCGCACCGCCATCGGCACAATCTCGAAGGCGGCATAATGGAACCGAACAGCGTACATCAGGCGATTGCCCATCCAGTCGGTGAAGTGATGGAACACGCCGCGCCGCATATCGAACTCTGGTATCAAACGCCACAATTTTTTGTGGCGCTGGCATTTGTTGGTTTCCTCCTCGTGTTTATGCGCACGGCATGGCCCGCCATCGCCGGATTGCTCGATGCGCGCGCAGCAAAAATCAAGGACCAGCTCGAGCAAGCCGCTAAGCTGAAAGCCGAAGCCGAGGCGATGCTGAAAACCTACGAAAAACAAAAGCGCGCCATGCAGAAGGAAGCGAAAACCATTGTCGAGGATGCCACGCGCGAGGCAGGCGTCATCCGCGCCCGCGCCAAGGAAGAATTACAGCTTTCGCTCGAGCGCCGCCGTCAGCAAACGCAGGAAAAAATCCAGCGCGCCGAGACGGCAGCCACCGCCAGTGTGCGCGCGCAGATTATCGACATTGCTACCGCCGCCGCCCGCCAGGTCGTCACCGCCCAACTGCAGGACCGCAAGGACGACCCCGCCATCGCCCGCGCCATCACCGCGATTGGGCAGCAGATTGGGTAGTGCCCCAACGTTCTCTCGTCAACAGACGGCCTCTCCGTTTGTCATGCCAGCGTAGGCTGGCATCCAGCAAGAGCGCCGTCTGGCGCGATATGACAACAGTTTTTACAGCAGCTCGATAGCAGTTTTTTCGCCGCAGATGCGGCTTTAAGCTGGATTCCAGCCTTCGCTGGAATGACACCGAGTGGGTGGCTTAGCCCCACATAAAAACGGCGCCTTTTAGGGGGCGCCGTTTTGGTTGCGCTGAGCGCCTTCAGAACGTTACGATCTTTTAATGCCCACCAACGACGGCTTGGCAAACTTATCCAGCCCCGAGTAGATCTCTTGCGCGGTCCACTCCTTCTTCCCATCCGTATCCAGCACGTCTAAACGTTCACCGTTTAGCACTAAAGCGGCGATGGCTTCCCCGGCGTCAAGCGTGCCGTTATAGTCCATGTCAAACTGAATAAGCGACGGGTGCTTCTTCACGTTGTACTTGATTTTATCGGACTCTCCGTTTGGCATAAGGGCCTTTATCAGCGGGTAATTCATATCTGGATGGCCATTACTCATGGCTGCCAGCAGTGCCTCGATCTTATGCTCAACTGTGATGGCCGGATCATCCTTCAGCGCATCAACTATAACCTTATGGCCCAAGATAGCAGCCGACCTCAGCGTCATGCCCGCATCATTCGCTGACAGACTGCCATTCTTGATAGCGGTATCAATGGCTTGGCGTATAGCCTCGGGCGAGTCATGCCCTTTTAGTAAACCTTCTACAGTCTTCGCCATATTCTGTCCCCATTCCCGTGTTTCTTCACGCGCCGCCACCGTATGGCGCAAAGCCTCAAATACACGGGCATAGTCGGACTGAAGTCTGGCCTGAGTTTCCTCAATGCTTTCCCCGTCTTGGCTGTTGAGTCCTACCAACATCCCAAATCCTCCAGGCCCCTGGATAGTGATAAATGGGTTACCGGAGACCAGCACCACATTTGATTCTTTACTCAATTTCAGATCATACCAATGTTGAGAGCCTGCTAGTAGGGTGAGATCCTTGCTGCTTTCAATCACTTGTGGTGAGATGACGATCTCTGTTGACTCCAGAAATACCCTTTTCCCAAGCTTCTCAAGATTGCGGTAGCCTTGCAGATCAAGTATAAATGGCCAACTAAAGAACGCGTCAGGTTTGTCAAAAAACGTGCCTGCAATCTGGATAGATCCGTCGTCTTCTGTCGATACGGATATCCACTTAGCAGCCCTATCATTATCTAGAAATACTGCTCTGTAAGAAGTTGTAGAAGATGATATTTTTCCCGGTTCACCATTCACCAACGGCTCGCCCTTTTCGTTGAATGATAATGTGTCATATTCTTTGTCCATATAGTACTCATCTTATGATTGCTTACAAAACCTCATATCCGAGACCATTATATCCCTCCCCAAGTTAATTTCTCATTAACAAAAACACGATTTTTGAAAACTTCACGGGCGGGTTCGACAAGCGCTAACATAAAGATCGCTTCCTACAGAATGAAAAATAACGTAAATTCCGCCGATTATGTGGATTATGCACAGAAGTATTACCTGCCCATTTAGTATGACTCTCTGGATTAGTATGGCTCTCTGGATAGGCCTCGCCACGCCCGCCCTCGCCGGCGCGTGGCTGCAGCCGGAGGGCCATGGGCTGGGCATCATGCAAGCCGCGTATTTCACCGGAAACGAATTCTTCGACCGTCAGGGCGAGTTGCAACCACAGTCGCGTTTCACCAAATACGAAATCCAACCCTACGGCGAATACGGGTTGACCGATACCATCACCATCGGCGGCACGGCGTTTTTGCACCATGTCGAGCAAGGCGGCAGCGACAATTTTGGCCTTGGCGACCCGGAGATTTTCCTGCGCACCCGCCTCTGGGACGACGGAAAAAACATCGTCTCGCTGCAACCGCTGATAAAACTCCCGAGCTTCTACGACAAAGCCACCGCACCGCGCGGCGGCAGCCGCAGCATCGACGGCGAACTGTCACTGCTCTATGGGCGCAACTTGCCCATCCTTTCAGACACGGATTATATCGATACGCGCATCGGCTATCGCTGGCGCTCGCGCGGACTATCGCCACAATGGCGGGCCGACGCTGCCTTTGGAACGAATATCGGCGAACACTGGCAAGTGATTCCCGCCATCCGCGCCGTCTATGCCAGCGATATCGACACCGGCGCCTTCAGCGAGGATGGCGAGCAGGACTACCGGCTGCTCAAAACGGATATCACCACTATCTACCGGCTGGATGAACAACGCTGGTTGCAGCTAACACTCGCCAATCATCTTCTGGGCGAGAATGCCGGGGCGGGCTATGGCATCGCGCTCGGCTATGCGGAGAAATTTTGATGCTTCGCTTGGGCGATATACTGGTGGCTGAAGGCGTCATCCCCCGCAGCGAGCTTGAGCATTTCGCAGGCTTAACCACCGGCCTGCTCGGCGAGGCACTGCGTGCGCACGGGAAGGCCAGCGGGCGCAGCATCGCCCGCGCGCTGGCCCGCCAGCAGCAACTGGCCTATGTGAGTTTCGACGAAGCGTGCCCTGAGCGCGTGCTCTTCCAGCCGCACGCATTGCCGGAATATATTCGCCATCGCTATGTGCCGTACCGGTTGCGCGGCCACACACTCACCATCGCCACCACCCATCCAACGGAGAAACTTCGCGCGCGGGTACATGCCGATACCGGCTTCCAGATTGAAATGGTGATGGTAAGCGACCGTGATTTTACCGCCTATCTTGCACAGGCAGGCTCGGTCGCACTGACGCGAAGGGCGCAACTCACTGTGCGCCGCAAGCATCCCACCCTCGTCGCCAATCAGGTGCTGATGCGCCATCAGGCTGTGGGATTCATGCTATTCAGCGTGCTGTTACTAGGCATGGCGCTGCTTGCACCTTCTACCACCTGGAAATCCTTGCTGCTTGTCTGCAACCTATTTTACCTTGCCACGCTTGCCTTTAAATTCATCTTGTACCGCGAGGGGATGCGCGCCCAATTGCCACAACGGGAACTGGCGCGTGCGTTGAAGGCAGATATCGGGCAGATGCAGGATGCCGAACTGCCCATCTATACGATTCTGATTCCGCTCTATCGCGAGCCGCGCGCGGTGGCCGAGCGGCTCATCGCGAAACTGAATGCGCTCGAATATCCGAAAGAGAAACTCGACATCAAACTCATCTGCGAGGCGGACGACCACCTCACCATCGACGCGCTGAAATCGTTGCGTCCGCCGGAGACGATGGAGATCATCCGTGTACCGCCCTCGACACCACGCACCAAACCGAAAGCCTGCAACGTCGCTTTGCAGCAGGTGCGCGGCGAGTATCTTGTCATTTTCGATGCGGAGGATGCACCCGAACCCAAACAACTCAAACGCGCGCTTGCCTATTTCAAACGCGTGGATGATCGTGTGGCCTGCCTGCAATCGCCGCTCAATTACTATAACCGCAACGAAAATCTGCTGACGCAACTTTTTGCGCTCGAATACAGTTCGCTGTTTCGGTTACTGCTTCCCGCGCTCGAGCGGCTGAAACTGCCGATTCCGCTCGGCGGTACCAGCAACCATATCAAGGTTGCCACACTGGAAGCCATCGGCGGTTGGGATGCGTTCAACGTCACCGAGGATGCCGATCTCGGTATGCGCCTTGCCTATCTCGGCTACGAAACCCGCGTGCTGCCGTCACTGACGCTGGAAGAAGCCCCGGCGACGCTAGACGGCTGGATGAAGCAACGCACGCGCTGGATTAAAGGCTATATCCAGACATGGCTGGTTTACATGCGCGATCCGTCCGAACTCAAACGCCGCCTCGGAACACGCGCCTATTACGGATTCCAGTTTTTCATCGGTGCCCCGGCGCTGACGTTTCTGTTCGCGCCGTTTTTTTGGGGGATGTTTTTCCTGTCCATTTTCGGCCTTATCCCCGCCAAGCTCTCCGCCCCCATGATTGGCTTGTGCCTGCTTTCCTTTATGGGCGGCATGATCAGCCACTGGATGTTCGCCCGCAGCGCCGCTCGCATCGAAGGCTGGCGCGATATGGGTCCCACCCTCCTTGTTTTTCCCTTCTACTGGCTGCTGCATTCGGTGGCCTCATTCCGTGCTGTCGCTCAGCTCGTCACCGCTCCCCATTATTGGGAAAAAACAAGCCACGGAATAAGCGGGGCTTTTAAGTAGGGATTGGGGATTGGGTACTGGGGATTGTGGGAGAAAGCCCCTAAAACCTAATCCCTAATCTCCAATACCTGCTTGACACCCCCCGCCCCAGCGGCTAGAAACGCGCCTCTTTTAGGGGTTATGTATGAAAGTCCGCAGTTCGCTCAAGTCGGCCAAGAGCCGCGATAAAGATTGCCGCGTCGTGCGCCGCAAAGGCCGCATCTACGTGATAAACAAGAAAAATCCGCGGATGAAAGCCCGTCAGGGTTAGTTCGTTACGTTGATAGTAGCCTTGGCTGTGCCCCCCTCGCGTCACCGTACGGAAATTGTTAATACGTCCCCCACCAGACATTTAAAACCTGCGTGATTTCGTTAGCGGACATGCTACGTCTTGGTCATGAACCCACCACGTACATTCGGCCGCAGAAAAACGCCATCCACTGCGACAGGTAACCCTTCCACAGCAAAGCCCGCTGAAACTCCCTCGGCAAAACCTCACAGATCAACCAGCTCCAAACTGACCGGGTTGCTCAAGGTTAACTACGCCAAGCGCGACGGGCGCTGGAACCATGAATTCATTTCCCTCGTAATCGGCGCATCGTTCAAGGAAGTCTGCCCGGAGCTGGTCAGCCCGGAGGGTCACCGCGTCTACCCGGTTATGCCGGCAGAAGGTGGCGAGCCGAACGCGATGAAATTTCCCAATCTCGTGAAGAAGGCTACCAAAGCCGGGCTTGGCATCGCGATATTCACGCAGAAAGACATGGAACCGGATTTTGTGTTCAAGCATGGGCAGCTTACGCCCTATCTGGTCAACAATGCGCTGATGCCGCTTTCCACCCGACCAAATGCGCCAGCGGGCGAATCCACCATCGAGGCGGGTGCGCCCTATATCGTTTCCAACCCCAGTCCGCAGGTGCTGCCGACCGCCACGCGCGATGCACTGCTCAAATGGCTGTCGCATTGCCACGGTATTTCAGGCATCGGCATCTGCCTGCGTATGGACGGGATCGGGCCGGACATGGTGAAAACGCTAGGGGTCGATTTCGGCAAGAAAATGCCAACAGAAGAACGCATGCGCGAGGTGATGCTGGGCATCTGCTGGTACCTGCCGCCCGACATCGCAGTGGGCATGTATCCCGACATGAAGAAAAGCAATTACTTCCCGCTATGAGGCTGCCGTCTGTTGAGCATCCACGCGGTGACTGCTGAAAATACACCAAGCCCCAACAGTAGGATGCCGCGCAGCCCCATTTCCACACGATAACTCCATGGCGTGAGATAGGGCTTATCATCCAGCGTAATGGCCCTTGCCCCATAGTAGGGAACACCGCCCTTGTTCGATGGATACTCCGTATGGAAACGACCTTCCTTATCGCGCGTCGTATGCGGTATCGACATGCTTGCAGGACGGATACTAAAGGCACTCCTCAGATGTTTATCATAGGCGATAGTGGCATGGTTTGCCGCGCGGATGGCATCCTCCGACGGGGTAGTAAACATGTCGCGCGGCACCACGAAGAATTCATCGTACCCCTGCAGCCGAATATACACCGCGCTCCGGTAACCGCGGCGACGGGTTGCGTGGAGGAAATTGCTCGTTTGCACTTCCGCAATACTGCCTTCTGCAGTGCTTGCATCGAACGATCTATAAATGTCGCGGGCGATATGCAAAGCGCCGAAAAAGAAAACCAGTCCCATCGGGAGAACGATCAAGCATACGATTAATCGCGTGCCGAGCATGGATGGTGCGTCACCGACTCCGCGCGAGCTACCGAACGAAAACATGCACTTCGTCGTAGTTGAGGCCCGCCTGATGCTGGCCGGAAACACGGATGCGGCTTAAGGGCACGCCCATACGCTGCATGCTCGCCACCACCGACTGGGTATTGTGGCCAGCAGTCGCCCGCCAGCTCTGATCCATGCGCGTATCGCCGGTTGCGGGGGCGTAGGAAACCACATCGAACGTCACCGATGGCTTGACCGCAACGGCCTTGGCCACCGCGTCGTACAGCGCCTGTTCGTAGTACACGCGCGGCTGGTTGAAGCGCAGCACGACCAGCGCCCGGTTCTCGACAGGCACGTTCTGCGCGCGCACCGCCTGCGGGTGGCTAAGGAACAGGGTAAAAATGACGAGGAATAGCCGGAACATAGAGGTTGAGTAGCATGCAAGCCGGGCGGATGCCAAGTGTTTAGTGGCACGCGGGCACCTCGCAGAAAACCTCCTTGCCATATGGGGCGGGTTTAGTTAGTTTGCCGCCTCTTTTGAGGGCGCGCGCAGCGAATCTGCCAAGCGCACCGAGAAAGTTTAGTACGCACGCAGCGAAAGCTGCCAAGCGTGCTAATAAGAGAGTGCGCCCGTAGCTCAACTGGATAGAGCACCTGACTACGGATCAGGAGGCTAGGAGTTCGAATCTCTTCGGGCGCGCCATTTTCAAAGCAAGGGTCTGAAGTCCCTTCAAAAGTCATATAGCTGGAAAGTCCTTTTTGCTCACTTGCTACAGGACTTTGCTACAATGGCCGAAGCTACTTATAAGTTGGCTGTATCTTCAAGAATAACCTTGCGAAAAGTCATGGAAACCCTCCTTCTGCGCTGTAGCACGCTGCCATTCCATTTATCCGTTCTGCGCTGGGCAATGCCATGTTGCCAAATATACCGAGCATCATCAGTGAGCACCAACAAACTGCGGGGCTCAAGCAAGTGGGATTGTTTTTCGGCGGTGTTGCTATGCATAAAATCCATCACGCAGGTAGCGCCAAGGCTCAGACTGACAATGGTGTCGGTAAAGCACGGCACGCAGTCAATATGCGAAGAAATGCCCTGCCCAGGCTCATATTCATTGATGATGACCTGATCGGGCGTCTGCGGAAACAAGCCGTCGGCGCATAACCGGTCGCAGTGGAGTAACAGCCATTCCGGCAACGGCCCAAGATAGGATTCTGGCGTAACGGTTCTAGCTTTGTAATCGTAGCGGTAGCCATAATGTTGCACACGGCGCTTCAGATCGTGCATCCACAGTTGATTATCAATGATTTGTAGCAGCTCCTCTGCCCTTGAGACATCAATATAATCGGGAATGTAAGACAAGCCAACAATCGCAGGGGCAATGGATACTGCCTCTTCAAATAACGATGCCTGTTTTATGCCAGATGCCACGCCTATTTCCTGAATACCCATGTGCTGAATTCATCATGATGATCCATCGCGCTACCGCTCTGATGCGTCATCGTATGTTCATACTCTGGAAACGCTGATGGATCAAACGGATAGGATTCAGGTGGCGCAAATCCTGTAATATCTGCAGCCTCATCAAATTGGAATGCACCCCGATAATGCGGACTATCAACCGCTGAAATCAGGACTTTGCCGCTACGTTGTAATTGTGCTGCTGCGCTGATAAGAAAATCACGCACGAGTATGAAATTCGGATTGCGCCCCCCTACATCCTCTCTGCTGCCAGCATGGGGGAATTGAAACACGATAGTATCAAATCGCCACAATCCAAATACGGATGTCAGGTTAGATGCGTCAACGCCATGCAGCACCGTTACACCCATGCGGCGCAATGCTTCGGCATTGGTGATGGCATCGGGAGATAATTCTTCTTTATTTTCAAACGTGGTGGCGATTAGTTTGCTTGGCATAATACCTGGCATTTCAGCCAAACTGAGGGCAAAGCTCAGATTGCCTTCACCCACAAGAAGCGTCCTGCCCTGCGATACCTCCGCCACAAAATCAAAGCTGGCAGATTTATGCCACAACCATATCAGATGCCGATCCATGCGCTGTAGCTGCTTTGCCTCCGCCAGCAACCCCAGATTAAGGCTGCGGTGAATAAGCTGCTGATTCATTATTCCCAGATTGTAGATAATGGGAGCGATATATCCCTGATGATAGTTCGCGTTATTCAATCCCATGGCAGTGCCTTTTACGTGTATTTTATCAGACAGCCAGAACTGCCCTTATGTTACATGCTCTCACAGGAATGCGTGTCCAGGAAGGGGTAAAGAGCAAAATATTGTATCCTCCACTCACACCACTACGGCGGAGATAAAACCAAACCCATCAATGAAGATTTTGCGGTGCTGAGGAGTTCGATGACGGCCGCCCGTTGTTCGGGTAAGGTCTGAACCGCGCGCCAATTGCTTGTTTGTCATCCGTCGCACCCCTATAGTGGGTGGATGAAACAACCCTCTTTCCTCACCAAAACCATGACCGAAATGACGCCCGACGAGTGGGAATCGCTGTGCGACGGCTGCGGGTTGTGTTGCCAGATTCGGCTGGAGGATGTCGATACGGGCGAGATCGCGCTATCGAATTCGGCATGCCGGTATTTGTGCCTCGACTCACATCGCTGTACGGATTATGCGAACCGGCAGAAGAACGTCGCTGATTGCGTCAAGGTCACGCCTGAGAATGTTCACATGTTGAACTGGTTGCCGCATACGTGCGGGTATCGCGTGGTCGCGCGCGGGGATAAATTGCCTTCGTGGCACCATCTTGTTTGCGGCGACCCGGATCGCGTCCACACGCATGGGCCGTCGATGAAAGGCGAGCTGGTTTCGGAAGACGAGGCGGATTATCCGGCGGCAGAGTAGGCGCGCCACTACTTCACAATGAAGAAATCCTTGTAGGTCAAGGCCGCATGGGTGACTGCCCCGACGACGGCGATCTGGATCGGCGCCGCATTGACGAGCACGCCGCCAACGAACGCGCCGGCACTACCGTCCGCATCGTAGGAGAGCACGCCGCTCGCCGGATCGTAGATGATGCGGTAATTCACGCCGGGAGCACCATCGGGTAGGTTGTAAAACTGGCTGGCTTTCAGCAAGCCGGTAGTTTGAAACGCGGTGAAAATGTCGCGGTCGAGCGCGATGCGATCGGTTGCCGTGCTGGTATGGACGAAATCCTCGAGAAGATCGAGATTGGTTGCCGCATTCGGCGTGGAATCGAACAGAAAAACATCTTTGCCAGCACCGCCGTTCAGCGTGTCGGCACCCGTGCCGCCGGAGACTGTATCGGCACCTAGCCCGCCCATGACCGTGTCATTGCCCGCACCACCGCTGAGATTGTTATTCGCTGCATTGCCGGTCATCAGATTGTTGCTGGCATTGCCAAAACCGGCGATGTTGGCCGTACCGGTCAAGGTCAGATTCTCGACATTGGCACCCATGACCTGGGTGAAGCTGCTTTGAATCTCGTCCGTTCCCTCGCCAGCGATTTCAACCGCATGCGCCACGCTGCTTTTAAGGATATACGTGTCGTCGCCCGTACCGCCGTTGAGGATGCTGTAGTCGCCGGCAGTCATCTGGTCGTTGCCGGCACCACCGTTGATCGTGTCAACGGTGCCGCCACCCCCTAGAATCGTGTCGTTGCCATCACCGCCGTTAAGGTTATCACTGACCGAACCCCCCGTAATGCTGTCGTCACCCGCCCCACCATTGATCGTATCTTCGCCACCACCAAAGCCAATGAGTGTGTCGTTACCCGCCGTGCCGGTGACGGTGTCCTTGCCCGCGAAGATGCTCTTGAGCAATCCGGTGTGATCCGCGCTGTCCCAGAACCCCTGCAAGGTAAATCCCGCCAGGTTGAGACCGGTGACGCTGACATAGGTGTTACCGCTGATGGTTTGCGTGTAGGACAACAACGTACCGCCGATAACCTTACCCGCACGGAAGGTAAAGCTGCCGGTAAAGGTGGTTTCGTAGGTACCATCGGACCATACAATGGTCGACGACGAGCTGCTGGTGATCGCCCCGTACCAAGGCCGGATGCTGCTACTTGCAGCGGTGGAATAAGTTATCGTTGCCATGTGCTACCTGCACTCTCGATTGCATGTTGCAGTGTAACGGATTTTAGCTGCGACGGCCAGAGGTAATTCTTAAGGCTGTTGATATTTAGCGCTTTTCAGGCGCGGCATGCGCCGGTATAAGCGCCTGAACGGCTCCCTGACAATGAACGAGGCATCTCTATGGCACGACATACAAAGAACGTTCCGCTTTCCACCATCCTGCTGCGCGTGGCGTGGTTCTCGATTCTCCTCGGCCTCGGCATGGAAATGCTGCTGCTTGCCGTCGCCGCGTTCTATAAACACTCGATGGGCACGCAGGCGATCATCGCCGACCTGGTGCAGAAAGTGGCATGGGCATCGATCGTTTGCACGGGCGTTGCAGTAGGGTTAGGCGCCACGCGCATGCGCCTGCCGGCGATGGGGATTTGCGGACTCATCGCCGCACCGATGGCGTTTTATGTCGCCAAAGCGGCACATAAAAGCGTGATTCAAGCCCTGTCGATTACACCTGCCGCCGCCGCGGCAGGCCCCTCGCCGCTGCTGCTGGCCACCATCAAGGGCGCGGAATATGCGCTGCTCGGTATCCTCGCCGCCAAGCTTGCCCAGCGCACCAGTGCCGGGCTTAAACAGCATGCGCTGATGGGGCTTGCCGTTGGGCTGATCTTCGGTGGGCTGATTGTGTATCTCTCCATCGCGATGGCGGCCGACCCGTTGCCAATGTTTGTGATCGCCTCACGCATCGCCAATGAAATTATTTTCCCGGTCGGTTGCGCCGCCGTGCTCTACACCGCGCAAAAAGTCGGCGAAAAGAATGCGGAAGATTCAGAAGCCTCATCCGACCCATCGGTGGAAGTGGCGGAGAGCAACTAATCCAAGGTGAAGCCGGGATCGAACTCGCCGTAATCGCAGGTGAGCTCGGTGCCCGCAGGCATATCGACGAGCGCGATGCCGAAGGCGGGCGTTTTGAAATCCGTGTTGGGCGTTTTGCTGTGATTCATGAACCTGCCATCGTCCCCATCCAGCACGCGCATGCCAGGTTTGCTTGCATGCGGATAAGTATAGCGCTTGAGGTGGCTCAGTATCGGCTCGCGCGACGTTTCGAGCAGTGATTCAGGGAGCACGAGATCAAGTCCCTCGGTAAATTCCCAGATGCGCGTGCCCTTGGCGACGGGCTGCGCGGTGAATATGCCGATGCCATGAATGGAGCTCGGCGCGAGGTAGGTGGGGATGAGCATCATAAAATTTACACAATCACTAGTCCGTCTTCGCTTGCGCTTTGCTCCAGCTACGCCGGACACTGCTTCGCCTAAGGTCCGCCACACGTGGCTGCGCCACGCGTAGCGATGAGCGAAGCGTGGTGGCCAGGGAGGGATTTGAACCCCCGACACGCGGATTTTCAATCCGCTGCTCTACCAACTGAGCTACCTGGCCGCCGATAAGGAAGGCAGTGCATAGCCGATGGCTTAATCCTTGGCAAGAAATTAGGATTCCGGATTTTCTTCAGGCGCTTGGGCCTGCTCCAACGCTTCCATATCCACGTCATCTAGCTCGACGGCAGGGACGGCGTAAGCGCCGGTGAACCATTTATTCAGGTCCACATCCCGGCAGCGCGCCGAGCAAAAGGGCTTGAATTCAGGCGTCACCGGTTTTGCGCAATTCGGGCATTTCATGCGGCGACTTTCAGTCCATGCGTGACCGAAATCCGTTCATCGAAGACGAAGCATTTTCCGCGCCATAAACTCGTGGGTTCGGGGATGGTTTCGAGATAGGCGAGGATGCCGCCATGCAGGTGGTAGACTTCGTCATGCCCATTCGCGACGAGGTAGGATGAGTATTTTTCACAGCGAATGCCGCCCGTACAATACATGGCGATTTTCTGTGATGATTTAATATGTTGTTCGGCAAACTTAATCATTTGCTTGAAGCTGCGCGTGGCGGGGTTGATGGCGCCTTCGAAATGGCCGAGCGCATATTCATAATCGTTTCGAGTGTCGATGATCACGACGTCTTTATCGGTGATCAGCGTGTTCCAGTTTTCGGGCATGACATATTGTCCGACACAGAGGGCGGGTTCGGATTTTACGCCGAGCGAAATCAGCTCGCGTTTGACTTTCACCTTCGTCCGTTTGAAAGGCTGCGCCGAGAAGTGGCTGGTACGATAAGTCGGTGTGGTGAAAGCGATCTCGCTTTTTAAAAACGCCATTAGTGACTCGATGGATTCGGCCGCACCGGAAATCGTGGCGTTGACACCTTCCGTCGCCAGCGTGATGGTGCCTTTGATTCCAAGTTCTTTCATGCGCGCAAGTATGGGCGCTTTGAGCGCGGATGGATTTTCCAGCGCGACAAAGCTGTAGAAGGTGCTGATGGTGACAGTTTCCATGGGGGCGACGTAGCGCAGGTGGGTGAAAAAGTCCAGACACATGCCCTCACCTGAGAATCACCCTCTCCCAAAATCGACTAAAGTCGATTTTGACCTCTCCCGGTG
>JANNSK010000035.1:0-3712 GCA_031402515.1 Alphaproteobacteria bacterium
ATCGGTATCGGCCTCGGCGCCATGTCCTGCCAACGCCTTCTCGCCAACACGCCGAATGCGCGTATTGCTCCCCTCGCCCTCACCGGCATCTGTTTGGCTGGACTGCACCTGTGCTGGATGGCGCATGTGATTCAGAAACCCTCTGAACTCATCGGCCTTGCCACCTACCTCAATGGGCAAAACCACTGGCTGCTCGCCTTCGACCTCTTCGCACTGGCGGTGGCGGGCGGGATTTTTATCGTGCCGCTCTACACGCAATTGCAGCTCAAAAGTAAGGAATCAGAGCGGGCACGGGCGATTGCCAGCAATAACGTGATGAATGCGTTGTTTTCTTCTATCGCCGCCGTTGCCGCCGCCGGTTTTTACGCGCTGGGGATGCATGTCGACCAGTTGCTACTCATCACCGCCGCCGCTAATATCCCGGTGATTTACTATCTTTATCGTCATATTGAGTGGGCGAAGTGACGGGATCTTCGGCATTACTTCTTCAGTCCGTCTTCGTTCCTGCGGAACTACGGCGCAACATCCGCTTCGCACGCTCCGGCGCAGGCGCGCCATAGCTAGATTTTGGCTTCGCCAAAATCAGCGAAGGCGGATGGGGCGAGTGACGGGAATTGAACCCGCAACCTCTGGTACCACAAACCAGCGCTCTAACCAATTGAGCTACACCCGCCATACGTGAGGCCGGGAATAAACGCGATTTGCCTTAAAAATGCAAGCATGAGCGTTTTTACCTCGAAAACGCCTTGCGTATCGCCGGGCCCAAGCCGGGTGCGGCAAGGATGCGGCCAAGGGCGGGGGCGAGAAGGTCGAGATGAACCTCCTTGATATCCGCGCCCAGATGCTCAACGATTTCCGACAGCCACGGGGCATAATCGCCCCGAATACCTACGGGTACGAACTTCCACTGGCTCTCGAGCAGCCGCAAATAATCATAGGCGCGCTGGGTAGCAATGTTCAGTCCCGGCGCGGGGATATACTCGAAATCGATGAAGGTGAAATACTGGCGCGGCTCCTCAACCAGCACGTTGTTGAACGACATATCCATGTGAGTGAGGCCGAGCGCATGCATCGCCGTTGCCGCGCGATTGACCCGGCGCAGAAGATCCCAGAAACGCGGATGGTTGAGTTCGGCAAGTGGCGTGCGGTCTACATAGCGGCAAACCAACGCGTCCTTCGTATGCCACAACGGCTCCGGCGTGAGGTTGATGGTCATACCCAACGTATAAGCCGCCAGCTCATGCGCGATGCGTTGCGACGGTGTACCAAGCACAAACGGCAATTTCACCTTCGGTGACGGGCGGTAGATATAAGGATTGTTGAGGCGTAGCACCGCCAGCCGTTTTCCTTGCTTCTCCAGATAATACGTACTGTCATGCCCGCGATGGCCGCTTTTTACCGGGTACACACCCAGTAATTCCGGCCGCGCCGCGCTGAGTTCATGCAGCACTTCGCGCAGGCGCGGCTCGATACGCGACGCGTGACGCATCTGCAGAAAGCGTTTGAATTTACGAATCATGGCGCCTCTCTTCTTAGCTCCCCCCTTGAGGGGGAGCGGGATTTGCACTTGCAAATCCGTGGGGGGTTACCTTCATGGCCCATACCTCCCACCGGAGCGCTGAAGGAGCGCTCCGACTCCCCCTCAGGGGGAGAGCTAAGTCCGAGGTTGCTCATATTTCTTGCCTCAATTTTCCCACCTTCTCCAGAATCTCCAGCTGCTCCTGCTCAGTGAAGAATAAATTGAGATGCCCGAGCGCCTCAGCCTCGTTGTCGGTGGAGTGCACCGGATTCGCCTTCGGATTGGTCCCAGCCGTTTTGGTGAACCACTCGCGCAACGCAGGCTTAAAAAATTGCCGGTTATTGAACACAAACGGGTGGACTTTGCGCTGCTCCGCCGTCGTCGGTTGTGGGTGCGGATCGTACACCACCACCGCCATGCACGGCCAGCCGCCACGACGCCACTTGCCGCCGCGCATCTGGTTGCGCGTACGAAAACGCGTGAGAAGTGGAATCGGTTTCACGGCGAGGACGACATAGTGTTTTTTCAATTCGTCGATCAACACAACGTCGAGTTTTGCCTGCATCGCCACCGTGCGAATCACGAAAAGATTAAGTTCTCCCTTCGATTCCGCAACCACTTTAGCCATGAAGTAGCTCTTCACATGCTGGATGAAATCATTCTGCAGCGAGCCTGCAAAATGCGCGTAAGGCATCGTGAAATTCGCGCGTTTGAGGTAATCATGGAATGCTTCAAGCGTATTGGGCAGGCTGATGCCCAATTCCTTTTTCAACGCTTCAAGCTCGGAGATATATTTCGAGGCGACTGATTGTTTCTCATCGCTGATGTCCATCCGCGCGCGCTCGGCCTTATGGTAAGCAATGTGGTAAATGAGCGTCAGGAAGTGAGCTTCCACATCCGGCACGGCGAACTTATCGCGCCACAGCCTAGGGCTGCTTAATGTTTTATGAGCCAATGCCGGTGGATAGTACGCATGGCCGAGATAACTGCCCTCCGCGCTGCCCGAAACATCATAGATGTCGCACTTCACGCCCCGGCTTTTTTTGATGTGGCCGTAACGGGCGCGGATGGGGCGGATGGCCGCATCGGCCACGAGCAAATCCACATCCTCCTTGGCGCCGTGTTTGGGATAGCCCTCTGCGAACTCCTCAAACCCGCGCATGACGACATAGGCGTGACGCTCGCGCGCCATCCACGCAAAAAATTCGGTCATGTCTGGAATATAAACGCGCATGCTTCTTAGCTGCGGCGCGGCTAGCGGAAATGCAAGCGTAATTTCGTCAGCGCTATCCACGCGCTTCAATCACGAAGCAAAATCCTACCGGTTTAACGTACTTTTGCCAGCACTACGCTCATTCGTGGCCAATATATTCAGTTGATTCGCCGCCACATCATCGGCGCCTGTTTTGCCGAGCTTTTTCAGATTATTCAGATACTCATTACGTATTGTGAGCACTTGTTCCTGAAAAGCTTTCGGGTTTTGAATACTGTTGTTGAACATATCCTCGCCACGCGTCACGATGCGGTCATTGTGGCTGACACGGGCGCTATAATCCGTTTCTTCACCAAACCAACCTGAAGCGCTGCAGCTGCTGTTCTGATTTCCATCCACACAAAAGCTAACGCTTGTCGGCGTGATCGATAAGGTTGCATCAATAGTCTTCCCATCAAATTTGTACGTTTCCGTCATAATGTCTCCCACTGATTGTTAACGTGTTCGCCTTTTAGAAGACGATTTTCTACCCATAGCCTATTCTTGGGGTGAGTAGTGTGAAGTTTTTGTGACAAATGGGGGGGTGCCTTAGAATTTCACTACCGAAGTGCAAATTTTCATCACCCCCTGCCTTATTTCTAAGCTGTGTGATGATTCTTTTCGCATTTCTAGATTACCTATTACTTTTAAAGTTCGTTCTTAGCTTCTGATAAACATACATTCACTCTCAAAGCCTCAGGTTGGCACAAGGGTTGCTCTATTGAAGGCCGATACTTGAAGGCCCAACCGAGGAACCTATGAAAAAAATCGAAGCCATTATTAAGCCATTCAAGCTCGACGAGGTGAAAGAGGCCCTGCAGGAGATTGGGCTGGCCGGCATCACGGTCGTCGAGGCGCGCGATGAATATCGGCATCACTTTCCATGTCATCGCCTTTGGGATGCTCCTTTTCAGCGGACGCCTCACGCCCCCGCCCCCGCC
>JANNSK010000036.1:0-9202 GCA_031402515.1 Alphaproteobacteria bacterium
GTATGATGGCACACTCGCCGCCGCAGGTTCGGCGGCGCTGACTTCTGGCGCGCTCTATAATAACGCCAGTAACGGCGGTGCGTTGGATAGTTTTAGCGGCGGCGCGTTCGCCTTCACCAACGCCAATGCTGGCACCGGAAAAACCGTAACCGTCAGCGGCGTTGCGATTGACGATGGCAACTCAGGTAACAACTATAACATCACCTATGCTGACAACACGAATAGCACCATCAGTAAGGCCAACCTGACGCTAAGCAGCGGCGATGTTACCAAAACCTATGACGGTTTGCTGACGGCGCTAGGCAGCTTGGCGGTGACCAGCGGTACGCTTTACAATAACGCAAGCAATGGCGGTGCACTGGATAGCGTTAGCGGTGGGTCGTTTGCTTTCACCAACGCCAATGCTGGCACGGCGAATAGAGCCGTGTCGGTGAGCGGTGCCACCGTGAATGACGGCAATGCGGGCAACAACTATAATGTCACCTATGCCAACAACATCACGAGTACCATTAATAAAGCTAACCTGACCGTCAGCACCAGCGACGTGACCAAAACCTATGACGGCACGCTGACTACCGTCGCCACCCCGGTTCTCACCGCAGGTACGCTTTACACCAATGTTAGCAATGGCAGCGTACAAGATAGCTTGAGTGGTGGTACGGCAAGCTTCTCCAATGCCAATGCGGGGACGGGCAAAACGGTAACTGTAAGTGGTGTTGCCGTTGATGATGGCAACTCAGGCAACAACTACAACGTCACCTACGCTAACAACACAGCGAGCACGATCAATCAGGCGAATGTCACCATCAGTACGTCAAATGTGACTAAGGCGTATGATGGCACACTCGCCGCCGCAGGTTCGGCGGCGCTGACTTCTGGCGCGCTCTATAATAACGCCAGTAACGGCGGTGCGTTGGATAGTTTTAGCGGCGGCGCGTTCGCCTTCACCAACGCCAATGCCGGCACTGGTAAAACGGTCACGGCAAGCGGTGTCACCGTGAATGATGGCAACTCGGGCAATAATTATAATGTGACCTACGCCAATAACACGACCAGTACCATCAACAAGGCAAACCTTTCCGTTACCACTTCGGATGTTACCAAAACTTATGACGGGACGTTGAGCGCTTCCGGCGGGCTGCTGCTGGATTCCGGCACGCTTTACAATAACGCCAGCAATGGCGGTGCGTTGGATAGTTTAAGTGGCGGGTCGTTTGCTTTTGCGAATGCCAATGCAGGGACGGGAAAAACGGTGACGGTCAGCGGCGCGACCGCGAATGATGGTAATGGCGGCAATAACTACAACATCACCTATATCGACAATACCAGCAGCACGATCAATAAAGCGAATATTACGGCCAGCACCTCGGATGTCACCAAGACCTACGATGGCGCCCTTGTTGCTGCGGGCAGTGCAACGCTTACTAGCGGTACGCTTTTCAATAACGCCAGTAACGGTGGCGCACTCGACACTATCTCGGGTGGGAGCTTCGCCTTCACCAACGCCAACGCTGGCACCGGCAAAACGGTGACGGCAAACGGTATCACGGTGAATGATGGCAACTCCGGGAATAACTACAACATCACCTATGCCGACAACACCAACAGTACCATCAACAAGGCGAATGTCACTGTCAGTACCACGGATGTGATCAAGGTATATAACGGCACGACAACCGCCCTGGGTTCGGCGATAGTAACATCAGGAACGCTTTTCAATAATGCAAGCAACGGCAGCGCACTCGACACTATCTCGGGTGGGAGCTTCGCCTTCACCAATGCTAATGCTGGCACCGGCAAAACGGTGACGGTGGGCGGTGTGGTGCTTGATGATGGCAACTCGGGCAACAATTACAACCTGACCTTCGCCAACAACACGAATAGTACGATTACCCCGGCGGGCCTGACCATCACTGCTGATAACCAGACGAAGACTGGCGGCACCGTATTTACCTTCCTGGGCACAGAATTCCACACCAGCACGCTCTATGGCAGCGATACCGCGAACAGTGCAACCATCACCAGTGCCGGTACTCCCGCCAATGCCAGCGCGAATGACAGCCCGTTTGCGATTGCCATCTCGGGTGCGGTGGGCACCGGGCTCTCCAACTATACGATTACCTATGTGGACGGGCAGTTACTTGTCGAGCCGCAAACCGATTTGCCGCCTACCGTCACCAGTGCGATCAGCAACTTTACCCCGACGATCGTGATTCCTTCTAATAATGGTGGCGGCTCGTTCGATATGGCAATGAATGCGGGATCATTCGGTGGAGACACCGGTTCTTCTCAGTCGGATATGTCGTCTGAAGGTCAGGGTAATTCAGAGAGCAACTCTGGCGAAACGGTGACGGTAGAAACGGTCACTTCAGAAGAAAGCATCGGTGAAGAGAGCGGCTCCGATAGCGAGAATAATGAGTCGCAGGGCGAATCACAAGAAACATCGGAAGAATACAGTAATTATTCTGACGATGATGATGAAGAAAATGAAAAGAATGGCAAGAAAAGAAAAAAGAGTAAAAAAGAGTAGTAATCAACCCCACCAAGTCTGCATTATGCGATACTTGCCAACGCCGACTTCGTGGTGGCGTAGGGTTTCAAAAACTCGGTGACGAAACAGCGGAATCACACTATACGTTACTGATTGTAGCCTCCGCTGGCGGCGGAACTAGAGGGTATCAATGGGGGTATCCCATCGATGCCAAATGAGGGGACGCAGATGCTAAGTGACAGCCACGAAGTCCGCCAATGGATGATCGATGGGCAGCTGACACCGAATCAGATTGTCGACAGCGCGTTGCTGACGGCGATGAAACTCGTGCCGCGCGAATTTTTTGTGCCGATGGATTTTGTGGGCTCGGCTTATATCGACGAGGAAATCCCGTTAGGCCATGGTCGAATGCTGATGAAGCCGCTGGTGCTGGCGCGGCTGGCACAGGCCCTCGCGTTGAGAGGTGCCGAGCGCACGCTGATTATCGGCGGGGCGACGGGTTATAGTGCTGCGGTAATCGCCCATCTTGTGGCGGAAGTGACGATGGTCGAGGAACAACCGGAACTCATCGCACAGGCGCGCGCGACTCTGCCGCTTCTTAACTTGCGCAATGTCGAACTCATCGAAAGTCCGCTTATCAAGCCCAGGGTCACCGGACATTTCGACGCTATTCTGATCGAAGGTGCCGTGCAGCAGATTCCGCAACCCATTCACAACCTGCTGAAGGGATCGGGCGGAAGACTAGCCTATGTCGAAAACCGCGCCTTGCGCAGCGATGGGCTAAAGGGAGCGGCAACTGGCCTCGGAACCATAAAAATCTTTGTAAAACATGGATCTAGCCTGTCAACCGCCGCGCTGACGGAAGCCGGCGTTACCCTGCTGCCTGGCTTTGCCACACCGGCGGCCTTTCATTTCGGCTAAGCTATTGTTTCCTGTCCGCTTGGTTGAATGTTCCGTACTTTACCTTTACATCTGGACTCCAATCAGGCTCATAGGCTCCCCATGTCTGCGCGTTTTCGACTGCTGAGTGCTACTTTTTTGGCGATACCTCTTATCGCCACGATTGCAGCTGCGCAGCTTCCATCGACGGATGTGCTGACCGGCGATAGTTCTGGCACTGCCGGCACCGCGAAAACAACCGAATCCGCACCTGCTCCTGTACCATCAGAAACGCCCGCCACGCCCGTGGTAAAAGAGAAAAACCGTAGCTGGTGGGGCTGGGGGCCAGAGCCCGCCAGCGAAGTGCCTGCCGAACCATTCATGCTGCGGCCAGTAGTGATACCGCGTGCGGCGATAGCGCAGGAAAAACCGCCCGAGCCCGCGCCCATCGTTGAAGCGAAGCCGGAAGAAAAACCTGCCGCATTACCCGAGCCAGCACCCATCGTGGAGGCGAAACCTGAACTAGTACCGGAACCGAAAGCAGAAATTATCGCCGAGCCGAAGCCGGAGAGAATCGAAGCGCCGAAAGAAGAAATCGTGAAAGAACTACCGAAGCTGGAAGAGCTAAAAACAGAAGAACCGAAAGCAGAAGTAGCTAGGCCCGCTGTAATCATGGCATCGCCCCCCGACAGAATTACCACTGCAATCGCCCCAGCGAGCGGCGATGCGTTTGTTGACGCGCTTGTGGCGACCTATAAAGAAAATCCGCGTATCGAGGCTGAGCGTCAGCGCCAGAAAGCGACAGACGAATCCGTGGCGCAGGCTGTGTCCGGCTTTCGACCGAACGTCAGCGCCAGCTATGGCAGAGGCCGTCAGCGCACCTCGTTCGACGGTGGCGACTGGAATCATAGCGATACCGAGGATAAAGGCTTAAGTGTCGAGCAACCGTTGTTCCGCGGCTTCGGGACCATCTCCGAATTCAAGAGTGCCAAGCAGCGTGTGCTTGCTGGAGCCTATCAACTTTCTGCCGTTGAGCAGCAAGTGATGCTGCAGGGCATCGCGGCTTATATGGATGTTGTGGCCAACACATCGATTCTCGAACTCGCTCGCAACAACCGCGACGTACTCTCTAAACAATTGGAAGCGTCGAACGAGCGTTTCGGTGTTGGTGAGGTGACGCGCACCGACGTCGCTCAGTCGGAAGCCCGCCTATCGCAAGCGAAAACGCAGGTAATTGCCTCCGAAGGCCGATTAATTTCCGGGATCGCCGAGTTCGAGCGCGTCGTCGGTTACAAGCCGGAAGGCACACTCACACCGCCGGAGAATATCCCGTCGCTGCCCTCGACGTTGAAGGAAGCCCTCGAACAGGCGGCCGCCGCCAACCCACAATTGCTTTCAGCCGTGCATAGTGCAAAATCCTCCGACTATGATGTGCGCACCAACCAGTCGGTGCTGCTGCCGCGCGTGGCGCTGGTGGGTAACATGAGTCGTCAGGAAGGGGCAGGGGTTCTGGGCTCTTCGCAGTTCGACCAGGACTCGGTGACGTTGCAGGTCAGCGTGCCGCTTTATCAATCGGGCGCTGAATATTCAAAAGTGCGCCAGGCAAAAAACGTCGCCCGCCAGCGTAAAGAAGAGTCGCATGATGCGCGGCGTACGGCGGACGAAGATGTCACCCATGCATGGGAGCAGCTCGAAACCGCGATCGACACCATCCGCACCCGCGAAGACCAAATCACCGCCGCTGAGATTGCACTCGAAGGCGTGAAACAGGAACAGGAATACGGTGCGCGCACGATTCTCGATGTGCTCGACGCCGAGCAGGAATTATTCAACGCGCGCACCAACCTCGTCGCCGCTCAGCGCGATCGGGTGATTGCGGCCTACAGCCTGCTGCTTACCCTCGGCCGCTTAACGCCGAAAAACCTCAGCCTGCCGATCAAGGATTACGATCCGGTCGAACATTACAACGATGTCTGGTGGCTGCCGATTGGGTTTTAGTTCAGGATTCAGGGAATACTGCGTCCCCTGCAGCCTGAATGATACGTTTCCCCTGAATCCTGAATCCTGAATCCTGAATCCTCACTAATTCCTTGCCATTCGCCCAGCCCCTCGCTTAACTGGGATATTATGGCTGAACCACAGCAAGATCAGTCGATGGAGGAAATCCTCCAATCCATTAAGCGCATCATCGCTGAAGAAGGCGACGCGCCTGCCGGGTCCGACGTGCTTGAGCTCACCGAAAAGGTGAATGACGACGGTTCCGTTGCCAAGGCAGCGGCGGCGGAAGCAGCGCCAAAAATTGAATCCATGTCTATTGAGGAAATCATTGCCGCTCCCGCTGCCCCTGTTACGCTTGCTCCCGCTGCTGCCCTGCCACCCCAACCGGAGCTGAAACCTATGTCAGCCGCCCCTGCCGATGAAGGCATTGCCTCCAAAGAAACCATTGCAAAGTCCGCTGCAGCGCTCGCGGCACTGAAGCAAGTGCCCGCGCCTGAGGCGCCCATGCCGCCGCCTTCGGGCATTGGATTCCGTTCTGGCATCACGATCGAAACGCTGATGATGGAAATACTGAAGCCCATGCTGAAGGAATGGCTCGATGCCAACCTTCCCGGCATGGTCGAGCGGCTGGTCGAGCGCGAGATTAAGAAGATGAGTTCGCGCTAAGCGCAGGTTTGTGCTTCACCCGCCACAAGTCACTCAATTCATAGCAATACGAATAGCATAAGCAGGCTTTTTCATGTAAACTATCGGCAATGTCACTATACTTTGCCATATGATAAGAAGTACCAGACAACATTCTGATAAATTGAATAAAATTCTCGTATTCGGGGCGGCAATCATCTGTGGGATCGCTTTGGCGGCACAGGCGGAAGTCCCGGCAGTTCCTGCGGTTCCCAACCTGCCGCCACCCATTCCGCCTATCCCCTCGACCATGAGTGCATTGACACCGATGGCGCCCGGCATGGCCGAGCTGCCAGCCTTCCAGAAAAAGGAAGAAGAAAAACCAGCTGAAGCCGTGGTCAGCCCGTTTGCCGCACCCAAACCGGGTGGAGGCGATAGGGTCGTCACCGCGCCTTCCATTCCCGGCGCTGCCACTACGCCGCCGGTCGCCCCCACGGCGGAATCAGTCATGGCTCCGCCTGCCGTCACCACGCCCGAAGTGGCAGTAACGCCAGATATGCCACCGCCATTAACCCTGCCGGAAGTCACGGCGACGGTGGAACCGCTACCCGTACCGGATCTCACCACCGGCGGTCCGACTGACCAAGTCACGGCAACAAAACCTGGACCACCGTCCTTCACCGCGATGTTGAACGCCGCGCCGACGGGGATTGTGTTTCCGCCGGATACGGGCAAACCGTTTCCCGCCGTGCATATCGCCAAAAATCGCCAGCAGACATGGCTCAACGAGTTGGCGCCGACGACGAAACCCTACAATATCAAGTTCAACTACAAACGCCAGATTATGCCCGGCACCATCTACGCCAAAGATTATGACGCGGAAAACCGCCACCTTCCCTCCGCTGTATATCGCGAGGATTACGACCGCATGTTCCTCGAGGCCGTGGCGGCGAACGACATCAACGGCGCACGCGCGCTGCTCAATAGTGGCCGCGATGTGAATCTCATGAATGCGAATGGCGACACCGCGCTGGTCATTGCTATTAACCGTAACGCGGTGGATACCGCGCGGCTACTCATCATGCGCGGCGCGAATCCCCATCTCACCGGCCCGTCAGGCCGCAATGCGTACGATGCCGCAGCCAGCACCGGCCAGATGTGGCTACTGCCTCAACCCATGGCGATGCGTTAACTAGCGTATTGCTTTCTTGGAATCAAAAGGCTTCAGAGCGTCGAGATGTTCTCGGCCAATAATTTTTTGCGCGACAAGATTGCCGATATCTTCCACGTCCGGCGTGTTGTTGAAATTGGCATCACGGCAGCTTTGGAAGAGTTTCCCTTGTTCATTTGCGGTAGCACCCGGTGACGGCCAACTAGTTTGCCTTAAAAGGCGCTTCGCTTCTGTATATGCGTATTCGTTGCAGGCAGAATTAATAGCTGAGATATCTTTAGTCGCTGTAACGGCCGGAGCTGTAGTTGTTTTAGGTGCATCACTCATAAAATCCTCCAAATGGTACATGGAATATACCAAATTAAACGGGCCAGTTGTGTGAAGATTTGATGACAATTGCACGAAAATTGGCCAGAAAAGGGCCTATGGCCAAGAAATTAACCAAAAAATTCGGCAAATCGAAGCTTGTCTCGCGTCATGTGACGGAAGGTCCGGAGCGTGCGCCGCACCGTTCGTATCTCTATGCGATGGACCTCACCGAAAAGCAAATCCACGCGCCGCTGGTCGGTGTGGCCACTACTTGGAATGAAGCCGCACCCTGCAACATCACGCTTTCCCGTCAGGCGCAGGTGGTAAAAAAAGGCGTGGCGGCGGCGGGTGGCACGCCGCGCGAATTCACCACCATCACGGTGACGGACGGCATCGCCATGGGCCACCAAGGGATGAAAGCCTCGCTGGTCTCGCGCGAAATTATTGCGGATTCGGTTGAGCTCACCATGCGCGGCCATTGCTACGACGCGCTCGTCGGCCTCGCCGGTTGCGACAAGTCGCTCCCCGGTTTGATGATGGCGATGCTGCGCCTCAATGTGCCCTCCGTATTCATCTACGGCGGCAGCATCCTCCCCGGAAAATACAAAGGCCGTGACGTCACTGTCGTCGATGTGTTCGAAGGTGTGGGCAAATATGAATCCGGCGCGATGAGCGAAAAAGAATTACTGGCGCTGGAGAAGGTCGCCTGCCCGTCCGGCGGTTCCTGTGGCGGCCAGTTCACCGCCAACACCATGGCCTGCGTGTCGGAAGCCATCGGCCTCGCACTTCCCGGTTCTGCAGGCACACCTGCGCCCTACACCGCGCGCGATAGTTTCTGTTTCGATTCCGGCGAAGCGGTGATGCAGTTGCTGAAAAACAAAATCCGCCCGCGCGATATCGTCACGCGCAAGGCATTGGAAAACGCCGCCGCTATCGTCGCCGCCACCGGCGGTTCGACAAACGGTGCGCTGCATTTGCCCGCCATCGCTCACGAGGCTGGCATAAAATTCGATATGCACGACGTCGGGAAAATTTTCAAACGCACGCCGTATCTGGCCGACCTTATGCCCGGCGGGAAATACACGGCAAAAGATTTATACGAAGTAGGCGGCGTCGAAATCGTCATGAAAACCTTGCTCGACGGCGGTTATCTGCACGGCGACTGCCTCACCGTCACCGGCAAAACCATCGCCGAGAATTTAAAGCGCGTGAAGTTCCCCAAAAACCAGAACATCGTCTATCCGCATAATAAACCACTGCGCAAAGAAGGCGGTGTGGTCGTGCTCAAAGGCAACCTCGCACCCGAAGGCGCCATCGTCAAAGTCGCTGGCATGAAAAATCTTGTGTTCAAAGGCCCGGCGCGGTGCTTTGATTCCGAGGAAGCCTGCTTCGCCGCCGTCAAAGCACGCAAATACAAAAAAGGCGACGTGCTGGTGATTCGTTACGAAGGTCCGCGTGGCGGTCCCGGCATGCGCGAAATGCTTTCGACCACCGCCGCACTTTACGGACAAGGCGTTGGCGATCAGGTCGCGCTCATCACCGACGGGCGCTTCTCCGGCGGCACGCGCGGTTTCTGCATCGGCCATGTTGGCCCCGAAGCTTCCGTGGGCGGCCCCATCGCGCTAGTGAAGGATGGCGACGTCATCACCATCGATGCCACCAGGGGCATCATCTCAGTTAATCTTACGGCAAAACAATTTGCCGCGCGGCGCAAGCAATGGAAGCCGCGC
>JANNSK010000037.1:0-2803 GCA_031402515.1 Alphaproteobacteria bacterium
CCGCCGTGCGCAGATGCGGCATACGGGTAGCGCCGCCCACCAGCACTACGCCCTGTACCTCGTCCACCCGCAAGCCGGTGTCGCGCAGCGCCCGGCGCACCGGGGTAAAGGTTTTGGCGAGCAGCGCTCTGGTCAAGCCGATAAAAGTTTCGCGGCTGAGGATCGCGCTGGCCGTTGTACCGTCAGACAGGGTGCATGAAATTTCCGTTACCGGTATATCTGTCAGCCGTTCCTTGGCAAGGCGCGATTCGGTGAGCAGCAAGCGTGCATCCTCAGCTCCCAGTGGCGGCAGGTTCAGCGATGCCACCAGCCAGTCATGGATACAGCGGTCGAAGTCGTCGCCACCCAAAGCAGAGTCGCCGTTGGTGGCCAACACCTCGAACACCCCGCGCGTGAGCCGCAGGATGGAAAAGTCGAATGTTCCACCGCCGAGGTCGTAGACGCAGTAGACGCCTTCGGATGCGTTATCCAGCCCATACGCGATGGCCGCCGCGGTGGGCTCGTTGATCAGCCGCAACACCGTCAGGCCGGCCAGCCGTGCGGCATCCTTGGTGGCCTGGCGTTGCGCATCGTCAAAATAGGCCGGAACCGTAATTACCGCACCGGACAGCTCGCCGCCCAGGCTTTCCTCGGCACGCAGCCGCAGTACTTTGAGAATTTCGGCGGATATCTCCACCGGGCTGAGTTCCCCGGCCACAGTTCCGAGCTTGACCATGCCGGGTGCTTCGATGAACTGGTAAGGCAATGCGGCAATACTGCTAATGTCGGCTATGCCGCGACCCATGAAGCGCTTGACCGAAACGATGGTGTTGCGCGGGTCTTTATTAGCGCCGTCGCGTGCCGTCCAGCCGACATCCACTCCGCCGTCGGCAGCGTAGTGCACCACCGATGGCAGCAATACCCTTCCCGAAGTATCGGGCAATACTTCCGTCACGCCACTGCGCACTGTCGCCACCAGCGAATGGGTGGTGCCGAGGTCGATGCCGACCACCAGCCGGTGCTGGTGGGGAACAGCGCTCAGTCCGGGTTCGGCGATTTGTAACAGTGCCATTGGTCAGTGGTCCAGTTGATCCAGCGCATCGTCAATATCGGCGCGCAGGCGTTCGTAAAAGCGCAGCTCGTTCACTTTCATCGCTGCACTTTGAATATCGCAACGCGTATCCAGTGCATCGGCCAAATTTTTTTCCTGTGCGGACATCTCGCTGTGTAAACGACTGGCTAACGCTTCCAGTTCCAGAACATCCTGGGCGGTGCACGCGCTTTCGATGGCTTCACGCCATTCCATTTGCGCCATCAGGAATGCGGGAGGCACTGTTGCGCCAGATTTATTCGCCTCAGGTTGCACTGCCATATCTATCAGGCATTGCGCGCGGCTGGACGGATGACGCAAGGTTCGGTAAGCGTCGTTCACCGTAGTGGAAAGCTGCAACGCGATACGGCGTTGCATTTCCGTGTTGCTGACATGCCGATCCGGGTGCAACTCCCCCTGCAATCGGCGAAACGATTGTTCCAGCGTGGCGAGGTCGATGGCGAAGCGAGGCGGCAGGCCGAAGAGTTCAAAATAATTGGTAGCGGCGGTTTCCATACTCGGCATTTAAATGTATTTAAACGCTAAAACTTTCCCCGCAGCCGCAATTAGCGGTGGCATTGGGGTTATTGAACTTGAAGCCCTCGTTCAAACCCTCGCGGACAAAATCCAGTTCTGTGCCGGCGAGAAAAGCATGGCTTTTTGGGTCGATGAGTACTGTCACGCCGTAGCTTTCGAACAGCAAGTCTTCCGGCGCTGTCACATCGGCGAATTCGATTGCGTAGGAGAAGCCGGAACAGCCGCTGGTTTTCACGGCAAGGCGTAAACCGACTCCTTTGCCCCGCTTTTTAATAAAATTGCGGACATGTTTTGCCGCGCTTTCGGTCAAGGTGACAGACATAATAAGATCCTCGTATTGTGCCGTTATTTACATGGAGAACGAACTGCCACAACCGCAGGTGGAGGCGGCATTCGGGTTCTTGATGAGGAAACGCGAGCCTTCCAGACCGTCTTCGTAGTCAATCTCTGCACCCTCCAGGTATTGAAAGCTCATGGAATCAACTACCAGAGTGACGCCGTGCTTCTCTATGCGCGTGTCGTCCTCATTAATGGTTTCGTCGAAGGCGAAACCATACTGGAAACCAGAGCAACCGCCGCCTGTCACATAGACGCGCAGGTTCAGTTTTGCGTTGCCTTCTTCGATAATCATTTCTTTAACTTTTAGCGCGGCACCCTCCGAGAATATAACCGGGCTGGTAGTTTCTATCATTGCTTCTAACATTGTCTGCTCCTATCTAGTATGGGATTGATTCATCAGTTCACGGGGACGGGCGCGCATACCGGATAGACTGCCTCGCTCACATCGTGCTTGGCGCGGTAATCCGCCACGGCTGCCTTGATCGCATCCTCGGCGAGAATGGAGCAGTGAATTTTCACCGGGGGCAGCGCCAGTTCATCGGCGATGGTTGCATTCTTGATATCGAGGGCTTGAGCCAGCGTTTTTCCCTTGAGCATCTCAGTCACCAGCGAGGAAGAAGCGATGGCGCTGCCGCAGCCGTAAGTCTTGAATTTTGCATCCTCAATGATGCCGTCCGCATCGACCTTGATTTGCAGTTTCATTACATCACCGCATGCCGGTGCGCCCACCATGCCGGTGCCTACATCCTCATCGTCCTTATCCAGGGTGCCGACGTTGCGCGGGTTTTCGTTATGATCCAGTACCTTGTCGCTGTATGCCATTTGATGCTCCTTTCAAATTCGATCTATTTGTTTTTC
>JANNSK010000038.1:0-21983 GCA_031402515.1 Alphaproteobacteria bacterium
TGCCCCATGACGGCCATGACCAGCCGCTGGATTTTGTGATGACAGAGAAAGAACTGATCCGTTGCGCCTGATGTTTTTGGGAGATGTTGTCGGGCGTTCGGGCCGCGATGCGGTCTATCAGCATTTGCCGATATTACGCGAACGCTACCGGCCTGATTGTGTGGTGGTGAACGGCGAGAATGCCGCGCACGGTTTTGGCATCACCGAGGAAATATACCTAAAGCTCCGCGACGCCGGGGCCGATGTGGTGACACTTGGCAATCATTCCTTCGACCAGCGGGAAATTCTCGTGACCATCGAGCGCGAAGGCAATTTGATCCGGCCCCTCAATTGGCCTTCGGGTTGCCCCGGTCGTGGCACTGCACTTGTCGAAACGGCTGGGGGACAGCGGGTATTGGTCATCAACGGCATGGGCCGCGTGATGGTCGAGCCCATGCTTGATGATCCATTTCCGGCCATCGACCAGGAAATCGAGCAGTGCAAACTGGGGCGCGATTGCGACGCCATCATTCTGGATTTTCATGCCGAAGCGTCATCGGAGAAAATGGCCATGGGGCATTTCTGCGATGGCCGGGTGAGCGTCGTGGTGGGGACGCACACCCACACACCGACAGCTGATCATCACATCCTCAACGGTGGTACGGCCTATCAGACCGATGCCGGCATGTGCGGCGATTATAATTCGATCATTGGCTTTGCACCCGAGGGTCCCATGCAGGGCTTCCTCAACAAATACCGCAAAATAAAAATGGACCCGGCGGACGGGCCGGGCACGCTCTGCGGCGCCATCGTCGAAATCAAAGCGGATGGATTGGCGGAAAAAATCACACCGGTGCAGCTTCAATAAACGTCATTCCAGCGACCCGCTGCGCCAGCGCTAGCGCGGCGAGAAGCTGGAATCCATTTCTTCTCAAAAAAAACAGATGGATTCCCGATGAAGCTTCGTAACCAAACACGATGTGTTTGGACGAAGCTAACTCGGGAATGACGTGGATAGGGGGACTACTGCGTCGCTTCTTTCGCCTTCGCCTTATCCTTGGCGGGCTTTTTTTCGCGCGCGGGCTTATCGGTGGATGTGCGCGCTTTAACCAGTTTTTTCTTCGCCTTGTCCCACGTGAACGTATTGACGATCGTTTTGGTGCCGGTGGCCACGATATCGCCGTTGGGCAATTGCAGCACGTCGAACCCGTCCTTCAGCGCATCGTTGATGACCGAGGATGAATGGCGCAGATATTCCGGATTGGCCATGAGGTCGGACAAGGTATTATCCTCCGCAGCGGCGGTGGCCTTGGCATCCTTGGTTACATTCAACGAATGAAACAATTGCTTATTCTTGTTCGTCATGCCATCTCGCTGGGCGGGTTACGCCCTCTAAACTATTCCACACCGTTCGGGCGTGAGTCACAAGCGGGCAGAAGTGAATGTCCGTAATTTCATGCACTTCTTGGTCAACTTGTGCCATCGGCAACACAATCCTAATCGTTAATTTTTATAAACGGACTCTACCAAGTAGCACACTCTGCCAATTGCGCAAGAGAAACGGTGCCATTGTCACAAAACTGTCATCATTTAGCTAGATAACCTATTGATTCATGGGAGCAGCGCACAAAAAGAGGCCCGGAGTACCGAAGCATCCCGGGCCCAAGAAGGAGCTAGACGACGTAAAAAGTAGAGTGACAAGTGGCAGGTGGCAGGTGGCAAGCTAAAACCTGTCACATGTCACCCCCGCCACCTGTCACGTATTACTAAATCTGGTTCAGCTGCTCGAGCAGGTCATTGGATACGGTGATCACCCGCGTATTCGCCTGATAGGCGCGTTGGGCGATGATCATCTCAGTGAGCTGTTGCGCAATATCCACGTTCGATTGCTCCAACGTGGCAGAAACCACGGAACCGACCCCATTGGTTCCGGACTCGCGCAAGTTTACCTCACCCGATTCGCTGGTTTGCGCAAAAACGTTGCCGGATATCGGCAGCAATCCATTGGCATTGGGGAAGTCAGCAAGCGGCAACTTGAACAGCGATTGCGCCTCGCCATTCGAGTAACTCGCGATGATCACACCCTCCGAGTCAATCGAAACGCTGACCAGTAGGCCGACAGCCGCACCGTTCTGGTTAGCGAAGTTGACGTTATAACTACTATCAAACTGGCTCATTCCATCGGCAAGGCCGATGACGGTGGCGCCATCAGTACCGAAGGGATCGCCCGCCGTGCCGAGGTCGAGATTGAGGGTCGACGACAGTGAACCATTGGTCCAGGCGATGACGATATCGCTGCTAAGACCGACATCGATGCTACGCAACGAACCATCCCCGTTAAAGGTCATGGTACCTACGGCAACCTGGCCATCCACCAGCGCGCCTGAGGTAGTGACGTCTGTATCCGGAATAGCGTGCGCCTCCACCGCCCAGCGGTTCGAGGCAATCTTGATGAAGCTGAAACGGATATCATGGCCACTGCCCAGTGAATCATAGATACGCACGTTGCGGCTGAATTGCGCGGTGATGTCACCGGAAGCCATATTCTCACCAATCGCACCGGTGGGGTCATATTGCGGCCCCAATACCGCAGTCTCGCCAAGCGCCGCAGTATTAATATACTCCGTGGCGCCCAAAGAATCGATCAAACCCAAGGTTGCAAGTAGGCTGCCTTGGTTGCTTTTACCGACCGTCGAGAGCACGTTCCCGACATCCGCATCATACCCGTTGCCACCACCGTTACCACTCGCAACCAGCGTGACGTCCATGGGCGTAATCATCCGAACCGTAAAGGTACCGCCGCCGCCATTCACGTTAACGACCTCCCAGGTCCCATTGGGAAGATTCTCGGGCAAGCCGCCCAGACCAGCTGTCAATCCGCTGATCGTGACGAAATCACCGTCTTCAGGTGCTGGCGTAGGAATGCCAGTGATCACCACATCGATATTATCGCCAGCATTGTAGGCCCCAGCCGCCGGCAGTTCTATCGGATACGATAGGGCAACCGCATTAATCTCGGACGGCAGCTCAAGATCGAAGAACTGGATCGTATCTTGGGGATCATCCACGTTAATGGAAAGCGTTGATGACACGAGCGGATCACTAACCACCGCCGAAATCCCGTCTTCTTCATTTACCGCATCGGCTAGACCCTGCAGACTGTTGAACCGCCGATCCGCGTTATCAGCACTCACATCATGAAGATCAAGTTCTTCAACCCAGTCAATGCCACGCGTTGTTCCCGAGCCCACATCCCCCACAGCATCGCCATTGGCAAATGTAAGACTTTCAGAAGAATCGTCACTGGAGATAAGCAAACGCCCATCCACGAGACGCGCCGTAAGACCGGACGTACCATCAATCGCGTTGGCCAGCGAGGTCATGTTATTGAATTCGCCGTCAAGCGCGTTGGGCGTCGTGGTCGTATACGTAAAAGTTCTTACCGAGTTAGACCCTGCCTGAATGGTGAAGGTGCGGGAAGCCACTGAATAATCAGTAACCCCTGTGATTCCGAGAAACGTATCTACGGAACCGGTAGCATCCAAGACATTCCCGTCATAACGGCGGATGGCTGCCTCCTGGCCAGCACCACCGAACGTACTGCCAAAGACGACACCAGCCGGGGTGGCCACGGTAAACTGGACCGTATCCGCATCGACCCACGTAATGGTTTGGATAGCATTCAACTCGACGGCAGGCGTGGCACCGATCGCGGCAAATCCACTCAGTGTCATGTTATCGCCAGTGATCAAATTGTGCCCGGGAATGGTGATTCGGAACGTATTGAGAGCACTATATTCGATGGTGGCAGCGCCGAGCGAGACATTCGCCACATGATCAATGCCGCCATCACCTATGTTCGTATTCGGATCAACGTCCGTCACATCACGGGACACCGCATATCCACCATATTCGTAAGTGAAAATCTGGCCGCTGCCGGTGGAAATGGTAAATTGATCGCCACGCCGTACACTGTTCACCGTGCCCAAACCATAATCCGCGCCCACCAAGATGGTTTTCGCCGCAGCTCCAAAGTTATCATTGTTGGCACTATCAGGGGTGAGCGTGGCTGCTTGGCCGGGATAGACCGACTGGCTGGCCTTTAGGTTCGCACCCAACGCAATCGTCGTGGTTGGGGACGCCGTACCGGAAGCGGATTCCACGTTCACCGTCACCAGTGAATCGAAGTTAGTGAAAGAGGTGCTGTTCAAGTTTCCCGTCTCACCGGGCAGCCTGCCTTCACGGTCCAGTGGCCATCCCTGCAGGAAATAGCCGGAGGTATTGACGAAGTCGCCGAGCTCATTCTGCGAAAAAGAACCGGCGCGCGTATACAGTGGCGATGTCTCACCCGCGGAGTCTGCGCGCACCACGAAGAAGCCAGCGCCCGAGATGGCAATATCGGTCGTGGATTCGGTCGATTGCAGCAAGCCCTGCTTGTCGATAAGATACCGCGTGCCAGTGCGCACACCACCCGTTTGATAGATCCCTTCGGTTGACGCGTTGATGACCAGCGATTCGAAGACCGCTTTCCCTTCCTTGTAGGCAATCGTGCTGCTGTTGGCGATGTTGTCGGAAATCACGCCAATTTTGCTCGACTGCGCGCTTAAGCCCGATACTGCTCCGAATAATGCACCGTATAAACTCATAACTTCCTCCTGTGTTGGTCTCTTTGGCCAAGCGGCCGATAAGGTTACTCAAATTTTATAAATGCACGTTCCATGCCAAACTAACTGTTACCCCCGCCACCGCCGGGGAGCACAACACGCGTCGGCAAGCGCACGGCAAGAATTTGATCGTACGGCACCTGCACGGTGCCAACGGTAAGGGTGATGTTCCCTCCCTTGTTATTCTGTACAGCCGCCACCGTACCCACGGCACGCGTATCCGCCGCAATCGCTTTGCCCTCGGCATCCTGTGCCTGCACGCTGATGGTATATTCGCCATCGGCTTCCTGCGCATTGGTGAAGCTGTTCTTGCCGTCCCAGACCACCAGGTTGGCACCATTCTTTGTAGTCCCCGACCCCTGAAATACTGCACGGCCGCTCGCATCGGTGACCACAACGGACACGGAAGTCGCTGCTTGCGGCAAATAGTAGCTGAACGTCGCCTGGCCGCTGACAAGATTGCCGGTATTCCCCACCGTTTCGACTTCCTTGCCGATGTAGCTCACCGCGGTGGAGAGCTGCGACTGCTTATTGGCACTGAGCAATGACTCGAGATTCTTGTTGGTTTTGATTTGCTGCTCGACGCTTGAATACTGTGCGATCTGCGCGGTCATCTGGCTGACATCCATCGGCTCAGTGGGGTCCTGATTCTTGAGCTGTGTCGTGAGCATCTTCAGGAAGAAGGTAAAATCGCCATTGAGCGTGGCCACATCCTGCGTGGAAGCACTCGCTGGCGGGGTGGTGACATTTGAGGTTGGCGTAATCATCATGTTCTCCTATGCTTGTATATCGACACCGGCGCTGACATTCAGCGTGAGCGTCTGCGCCACCGATGGCGCCAACAGGTCACTCAACGGAGCGATGGTTTCATTCGTCGAGTGATCTTCTTCATCGGCAGAAGGTTGCCCCTGCGACGACCCGTCCTGCCCGGCCCCGGTATTGACGAATTGCGGCGGCTGCCGCAGGTTGAATTCCATGGATCCCGCATCCGCCTTGATGCCGGAATCGGCCAGGCTGCGTTCCAACCCGTGCACCTCGCGGGCCAGCAGATCAAGTGTCGCCGCCCTGTCCGCGGTGAATATCATGTGGGTACGCCCATCATGGGCGACATTCATCCGCACTTCCACCCGTCCCAGATCCGCCGGCTCGAGCTGGATCGTAATTCTGTCAATCCCTTCACCCGCAGCGTTACGAATGGCAACATACACCTGGTCGGCAGGCGCGCTCGCCACTATCGGGGGATGGGGTATATACGCAGGCTGCGCGTGCGTGGAGCGCGCGTAATTTGTCGGTGTCACCGCGCTTAAAATCAGTGGACGACCCGATTCATTCGCGTATTTGTCACCCACCGTAACATCCGGCAGCGTAAAGGGTGTGGCATCCTGTGCCTTGGCTTCAGAAGGCAACGGCGCAAGCACAGGAATATCCGCCTGCGCCATTTCAAACGACGTATCCGCAGCGTTGGCGGCAGCGGCATCGCTAATTTTCACTGGGAATGGCAGATGTTTCAGCCACTCTTCCTGCCGCGCTGATTTCTGCTCTGCGGCCAATAGTGCGCCCGGCAACGCCACATCCGTTAATATGTCCTCGCTGCCCGCCTGGGGCAAAGTAACCAACGGCAAGGCGTCGTCGTCGCTGAGCTCAAGCGGCGGGATGACGGTATCGAGCGCGGCGTTCTTCTCACCGCGGATTATGGCTGCCAGCCATTCAGGCGGCACTGCCTGTTGCTGCGCCAGCGGCGTGATCTCGATTACCGTGGGTTCTTTTTCCTTCGCGGACGCCGCCGCATCCGCGCGAATATCGGCGCGAGTATCGGCGCGAAACATCGCCGCCTGTAGTCCAGTGCTGAGTAAGGCCAGCGATGCCTCCTCGGCATCCGACTGCAGAGCGATCTCCTTTCTCTTCTCCAACACGGTATGTACCCATGCCAGCATACGCGTCAAGGCGGCGGGGTGCGGATCGGTCAATGTGGCCGTATCCACGGGCGCCGCCACCGCTGATATTGCTTCAGCCATCTGCATTTTTTTAAGTACCTCACTGAGCCGGACGGCCTGATCCCCCTCGGCAACGGGTTTCAACGCTTCTTGAAATTGCTGCCACGCCTGCTGTTGATCGGCATCGCCCTCCGCAGAGGCAATCATGGATTCGATCTGATCGATGAGCGCTTGCGCATCCTCGGGCGAAATTTCCTGATCGATGAGCGCGCGTATATTCAACGCCCCCTCGATTTCCTGTGCGACGAGTGCATTGGCGGTCAGTTCCGTCGGCAGCATGCCGCCGGTATTTTGCTTCTCCTGCTCAAACTGCGCACCACCCTCACTGAGAAGCTGCGCAAAGACATCGCCCCCACCACCCGCACCATCCTGGGTGGACGCCGGCGCCCCATTCGCCGTCGGTGCGCCAAGAAGAACATTCATAAGGGTAAGTTGCATGAAGACTCCGCGGTTGCCCGTTCAAGGGTAAGCAAGCCTCATGCCATATCAGGGCACCCACTGATAAATATCGTTGTTTTAAACGGACGCGCCGATGAGCATAGGCCGCGACTGCCGCTAGGCGGATACCTCAACGCCTGAAATGACGGCGGCGGCAGTTTCTTCCTCGGTGGCACCTTCCTTGGTGGCAGCTTTGGTCGCGGATGCCGACCCGGGCTCGATGCCGCGATCGACTTTGTCCCAGGCCTCACGCATGTCGCGCAGTTCGCCGATGATATGATCGCAAACAGCGACGTCGTTGCTGCGGTGAAGCGCGAAAATCCGTGCAATCACCGAAGCATAAAAATCATAGAGGATGCGCGCCGCCTCACCGCCACGTTCGAAATCAAGGCAGGATTGCAGGCCCGCGATCACTTCCGAGGCTTTTGTCAATTTAAGGTAGCGTTGCTCGATTGCACCACTTGCCATGGCCTCCTTCGCCTGCTGTAGAAAACGAATGGTGCCATCATACAGCATCACGATCTGTCGTGTCTGGGTGACAGTCTGACTCGCGGTTTTGTAGGATTTGATTGGGTTACTCAGCTTTTTCATAGGACAGTTGCCCCGTCATTATGCGTGGAAATAAGGTGTTTTTTTAACATCACGTCCGGTCCGTGCATGGATCCGTTGTGACGCCGCTCAGTAAGAGGACAGCCTACACCTATTTTCTTCATTCTGCAATTTCTACTAACGGACGATAGTGTCTCAGCTTGAAGTGGCACGGCGGTTGGGTTCCTCCCCCCCTAGGGGGGAGGTTAGGAGGAGGGCGTTAGAGACTTGCTTAAGAGTCTGAGTATGGGGAAATGCTGCCGCCCTCACCCCTCCCTCCCCCGCAAGGGGGAGGGAGTCATAGACCGTGCCATCTCAAACTGAGACACTACCTAACAGACGGCATGCGCACCAACGCCCAACCGTTCGGCGACAGAAAGCGCCTCCACTGGCTCTGCTAGGGTGATACGCACGCGGTTGGGTGGGATATTTCGAAAAAAATTATGGAATCCATAACCATGATAGAATCTATGGGATTAAACAGCTTACGACGAAAGATTGGATTTTATCAATATTGTCATGGACCTATGGCAGCAAAAACCCTTGCGCATAACCCATGGTTCTGGTACAAATACTATCGTAAGCAGAGTGTTCTGCGAGCAACAGGGGGCAGGAAGCCCTTTAATATTAACATCCAAGTAGGAGATTACTCATGGCTAATTCAATCAATACCAACATCGCGGCGTATTACGCGCAGCGAAACATCAATTACGCGGCAACCCAGTCCGCGGCTTCCGTATCCCGTCTTTCTAGCGGTAACCGCATCGTGCAGGCTTCGGACGATGTGGCCGGTCTTGCGATCGGTACATCGCTTGCGACGGCAGTGTCCACATTGCGTACGGCGCTGACCAATGCCTCGCAAGGGGTTAGCTTGCTACAAGTAGCAGACGGTGGTCTCGCAAAAATCATCGAAATTCTCACCCGTCAGAAGTCGATTTCCGTGCAGGCAACCTCCGGTACGCTGTCGGATGCGGAACGCGGCTATCTCAACCAGGAGTTCCAAGCCCTGGCGTCAGAGATCGACCGTTTGACTGTCAGCACCAAGTTCAACCAAGTAGCTGTATTGGATGGTTCGCTTTCAGGCTCTACTGCCATCACGAACAATGCCCTGAACAACGCGGTTGCCTCCAACGCGACTGCCGGTCTCTTGGTGACGATCACTGTCCCGGTGAACGGCGACCGTATCAACATCGCCGGTCTTGAAATCGAGTTTTCGTCTGCTGCGCCAGGCACTACTGGGGCGGACGGAAAGGTTTCCATCGGTGCGGCGGCGACCAACACCGCCCAGAACTTGGTGAAATTCCTCAATGAGAGCTCGGATCCACGCCTTGCCAACCTCAAGTTCTCCAACGCAGCAGGCGTCGTATCCGGCAGATATGCAGGCGGTACGCTGGATGGTGCCTTCGTGTTAGAAGGTTCGAGCATTGTCGGTACCAACGCAGTATTCGGTACCGCTGCCAACAGAACCTTCGCAGTGGTGGCTGCCTCCGACGGTCTTGGTGTCGATCGCACAGCTCTCATCGGAACCTTTGCCGGCTCACTACTGACCACGGGTGGTCTGACGGCCGGTACGGAAGGTTCTCCGCTCGAAATCCGGACCGTATTTAACAACAAGGATTTCGTTGGAAAATTAGGTACGGGGAATATTGGCCAAATTACCGGTGTTTACACGGGTGTGGCCGATACGGTGGTCCTCTCGCTCAAAGTGGGTGACTTCACCTATGCCACCACAGCGACCGATATTTCAAACGTCGCCGCTACCGTTACCACGCTAACCTTCACCGGTACCGATACACTCGGTGTCGCTGGCGGTGGTACGTTCAACCTTGTGCTGGCCGGTGCGGCAATCGCTGCCAACCAAATCACAGGTCAAGGCGACTTGGACCCGATTGTGGCGCAATTGAACGACGCTCTTGCCGACATTACCTTCGTGCAGAACCGGGACGTTACCTCGTTCCAGGAAGGTGAACTCGTAGTGGTAGGGGGCATACAAGTAGGCTCTCTTAACGGGCTGTCGGTTAACTACCGTTCCGATGACTTCTCGGGAGTTAACATTGAGTCCATCAAGATCACTGCGCCCCCACAAGGTGCGACGGATGCCCTGATTGAGGTCTATATCAATGGGGAACTCTACCGCAGCACGGGGGACATTGGTAACCTGATCCAGATCAACACCCAGGTTACCCTGCAGAGCGTGAATAACCCGCAACGGTCACTCTCGTTCGTCGCAGGAGCCACGGCTATCGTGACCTCCACGACCACGGCGCTTGACCTTTCCAACCAAACCAATGCCGATGCGATTCAAAAAGCGTTTGAAGATGCGTTCGGTATTACGGATGCGGGTGCAAGGGTTAACTTCCAGGTCGGCAATGCTTCCAATGAGATCATTGGGGTGCAGGTCGAAAGCGTAGAGACGGAGAATCTCTACGACAGTCTGGATCTTAACGTGTCAACGCTTTTAGCTGCCGATGAAGCAAGTACCCAGTTGGACATTGCGCTCGACAAAGCACTTGAGGCCCGTTCAAACGTCGGAGCATTGCAATCGCGCTTTGCCTTCGCGTCGGCGAGCATCGAGAGTGGTATTCAGAACCTGGATGCCGCGCGCAGTGCACTGCTTGATACGGACATCGCCACTGAATCCACCGCCTACGCAAATTCGCAAGTGAAGTTGCAAGCGGGTATTTCGGTGCTAGCTCAAGCGAACCTGCAGCTGCAGGCCCTGTTGAAACTGATTGGTTAATCATAGGCTATAAAGGAGCCTAATAAGGTAAAAGGTGCGAGCCGGGGCAGGAGTAATCCTCCCCGGCTCAAGCCCGAGGTAAAAGGAGGAAGCTATGGATGCATTGGGCATACCCAGCTTAGTAACAAAGACGACGAACGTGGAACCCAGGAGTTCAGCTCAGTCGATACCGTTGCCGAAGGCAACGCAAGAGGCGTCGGTGCCTGTTGCCACAAGCGACTTTGGCGATCTGGATGCGAAGCGCGTGGAAACGCTGACGAAAGCGGCCACGCAGATTGCGGACGTCTATGCGGCAGGCGATCGACGGTTCAGCATTTTTAAAGGCAGTACAGGCGAGTATATTGTGCGCTACACATCGTTACGTGATGGCAGCGTTACCTATGTACCCGAACCGGACATCCTTTCGCTGGCAAATAAACATGTTGTCGATACTAAAGTGTAAGTGACGTTAGACTAAAAAAGTGCGAGGGTGCTAAATAGTATCCCGCCGCGCATGGCAGACGGCGATAACGGCAGTACTAATACCGATTCGGGTTTTCTTTCGGCAACTTTGAAAGTGGCGGGGCAATAGGAATGGTGACTGCTGTACAGCTTGGAAACTTCTACTCCGCTAACGGCCGCAATGTATTGGGTGGCGCCGGCGGATCGGGCATCGATACGGAAGCGCTGATCGAGGCGCTGACCGCCGCCAAGCGGCTACCCGCAGTCCGTCTGGAAGACAAGATCGAAGTAAACGATAAAACCGCAACTGCGTTAACGAGCCTTAAAACGCTGCTGACCCAGTTTCAAGACGCCGCGAACTTCCTGAGGAATCCTCCTGGCGTTGGCAATGATGCCGACAATGTTTTCAGCTACACTGCAGCGACCGTCACTTCCAATACGGCGGTTGCAGGCAGCACCTATCTCAGTGTCTCCACCGTCCCCGGGGCTGACACCCAATCCTTCACGGTTGACTCCATCACCTCGATTGCCAAAGCCAAGCGCCAGACAACCGATATATTCAACGTGGCCGATACCAATACATCCGTGACCACCGCAGTGCCTGCAGCCGGGCAATTCGGTGTCGGAACCTTTTCGGTGAATGGGATCGATATTACGTTGGCGGAAGGCGACAGCCTGAATACGGTGGCCGCCAAGTTCAATAGCGTAAAAGACGACACCGGCGTGCAAGCGTCTATTCTTCAGGTGGCCAGCGGTCAGTACAAGCTGACGTTTAGTGCCACGGCGACCGGCTTAACGGCAAACTTCGATCTCGGCGACCCTATCGATATCACGCCGGATTCCATCATCGATGCCGGTGGCGTCTTTGCCCAGATTGTCATCTCAACCACCCAAGACGCCGCCAATGCCATATTCACGCTCGATGGCACATTAATCGAACGCGAAACCAATACCATTAACGATGCGGTGACCGACGTGACGTTCAACCTGCTACAGGTCACGCCTGCGTTAACGGAACTTGACGTCACCATCACCCCCGACACAGAAAATGCCAAAAGCGCGGTATTTAACTTTGTGAATACCTACAATGAACTGAAAATATTTGCCGCCAATCAATCATTGCTCAATGCGAACGGCACCTATGCGGAAGAGTCCATCCTGGCGAATAATGCGACGTTGCGCAGTACCGTCAGCAGTGTGGGCTCCCTACTGTCTACGGTGGTCGATGGGTTGAGTGTGGGTGCCAAAAACACGTTGGCCAATGTTGGCGTTACCTTCGCCGACTTACCCGAAAGTGAAGATAATCCGTTTGTTCGCAATATTCTGAATATCGACGAAGCGGTGCTGGACTCGGCGTTAGCCGCAGATTTCGATGGGGTGCGCGGGGTATTTGAGTTCTCCTTCTCATCGGATAACACGAATGTCCAGGTCTTTTCCCGCACCAACGCGCTTTCGATATCCGATTTTTCTTTGGATATCGATCCGCTGACCTCCACCTTCAATGCCACCTATGACATCGGCGGAGGGCCGGTAACGATTGCCCTCGATGCCGCAGCGATTATCGGTGGCGGCTATACACTGACCGGGCCTGCAGGCAGCGTTCTGGAAGGGCTGGTGCTGATTTATGGCAGCGAGGATCCGGGCACGGCGAATATCACGGTGACACAAGGTATCGCCGATTCCATATTCAACTTCCTTGATACGATTCTCGATGAAGAAACCGGTGCATTGGAAGTAGAGCTTACTTCCATTCAGGACGCCACCACTGCATTCGAAGACGACATCGAACGGATCGATGCGCTGGTTGCCCAGTACCGCGATCAACTGCTCGCACGCTTCGCCGCGTTGGAGGCGGCTATCTCTAAAGTCAACTTGTTGCTCCAGAGCCTAGACGCGCAAACTCAAGCACAACAAAATGCGTAAGCGCTAGCTTTCCCGGGTATCTTTCCTGTAGAATGCTCCGGATGAACACTCAGACCGCACCCAATTACCTGCCTGAAGTACGCAATCAGTACGAGAACTACCCGTACCCGGCAGTGGACCCTGAACTGGAAAGAACCCGGATTTATATACCGGTGCTTGAAGCGCTGGATCGCCTCAATTACTTCTGCTTTTCCGGTAAAAAGGATTTTAGTCGCCCATTTCGAGTACTGATCGCGGGCGGCGGAACAGGCGATGCCGTGGTTGCCTTGGCCGAACAGCTCAGGGATTGCCCCGCTGAGATCATTTACGTGGATCTCAGTCAGGCATCGATGGAAGTGGCACAGGCGCGCGCCAGAGTGCGCGGACTGAAGAACATTACCTGGATCCGTGATTCACTGCTCAATCTCCCCAATCTTGGGCTGGGTGAATTTGATTACATTAACTGTTCAGGCGTGCTCCACCATCTGGCGGATCCGGATGCGGGCTTGAAGACCCTCGCCTCCGCGCTGAAAGCAGATGGGGCGATGGGCATCATGCTCTACGCCAAATATGGCAGGATGGCAGTGTACCAGATGCAGGAGCTGTTGCGTCTGCTGAATAAAGGCGAAACCGACATGCAAGCCCGGGTGGGGAATACGAAGACCATGCTATCCGCGCTGCCACTCACCAACTGGTTTCATCAATCGCCGCGGGATGTGCTGAATGAGGTAAACTCTGGCGATATTGGTATTTATGACTTGCTGTTGCATACGCAGGATCGTGCCTATTCCATTCCCGAGCTCTACGGCTTTACCGAAAAAGCCGGTCTGAAAATCCTGCAGTTTTTTTCGGATGATACGCGCATGGGCAACAATCTCTACAATCCTGCGCACTATATCAAAGACCCGGCGTTGGCAGAAAAAGCCAAAGCATTGGATAGTAAAGAGCAGCACGCCCTCGCCGAGCTCCTTAACGGCAAAATCATCAAGCACACATTTTACACAGCGAAATCTGTTCCAGCACGACCCAGCCCGGATGATCTCGACATGATTCCGTTGCTTGGCTTTGATATTTTCAGTGAGCAGGAGGCCATTTGTGAGGCGATACGAAACGCACAAGACACGGTGCTACTGCGTCAACTCTCCACCGGGATTGACTGCATATTCCGCAAAACACCGCATATGGAAGCCATTTTCCAGCGGATCGATGGCCACGTAACACTCCGCGATATTTTCCGTATGATTATGGACTCGCCGTCCAGCAAAACCCAAAAGGCTAATTTTCAAACCCTTGCCCAGGAGTTTGCCATCATGTTTGCGGCGATGGGCACCTATAACTGGCTGTTTCTACGGTGCAAAGACACATCCCCCGTGGTGTATTCGGACGTGCTGCAAGCACGCGTTCCCACCTAATCGCCTACTAACGCCCGCAGCCGGGCATCCTTCGTCCACCCGGTCTCTTCATAAATAGCCAGCGACAACTCCGCTGTGGCAAGGTGATCCTGAAAGCGCGAAAGGCTTTGGATAATGCGAATCGTTTCCGCCTCGGGAAGTGGGGCATTGGTGAGCGCCGCTTCGCTCATCAGCGCCAGTTTAACCGTAGCAAAACGAACGCCGATAATGACGATGCGCTCGCTTAGCGTATTACCAAGTCCAGCGAAGGGGAATAGCGCCTGAGACACCTGCGCCATGAGGTATCTTCGTAATACCGGCTGCATGGATTTGGCGGCCTCTTTGTTCCAGTAATGCAGCAGGCGGAGACTACGCTCAAGTGCATCATCCCTGATGCCGACCTGGCTCTGATCCCAATCGAGCGTCGCGCCCAACGCTTCCGCCATGCGTTCCACCGTCCGCAGCAACGACGCGCTTGGGTTCTTCTGGCTTGCCACCATGAGCCCGCGCAATGCATTGAGCAATTTATGGAGGTCGGCCACGTCCGTTTCCTGAGGAGGGATGCGCCCTTCGGCCATTTTAAAATAGAAAGGGGTGGCACCCGGCCAATCAATGGTTTTCTGCGTCTCCAAGGCGCGGACGACAGCACTGAGTCGCATCACATTGTGTTCGGCGCTAAAAGACTCGTTACCCGCTTCGCGGACGAACTCCATATGCACCTGCATCGCCGCATCGGGTGACAGGCCATCCGGCAGATAGTTCTTCAACGAAAACGGTACGCGCAATTCCTCGCGCGGGGTAAGATCAAATCCATCCGGTAAAAAAAGCATCAGGCGCGCCGCTTCGGGGCAAGACAAGGCTGCCGTGGTAAAAACGACATCATCGAGGGCGCGGGTGATACGCGGATACAGGTTGCAGGCATCGCCGAGAAAAGCCTCACCGTAATCCCGATGAATCGTACATAATCCGCTATCGAATTTGACGCAATAATCGGTGCTGGGATCACGCCGCATGATAAGCCCGTGATCGCTGTCCACTACCGCCGCGCGGAGCTCCGCTGCTCCCCCAGTATACAGCGCGAGCGTTTCCCGCGTAAGCTGCATGTCCCAGCCCTTGCAACAGGTATCCGGACAATCTTTACCTAGGCAGGAGAATTGGGCGACAGCACTGGTCTGCTGGTGAGTTGGCGCCATCTACGACGACAGAGCACTCAACCCGCCAGTAATCATGTGGCGGATGGCGTAGTCAGCATTCGCCAGCACCTGCTGCATGGCGCGGCGCTGCGAAGCATGGAGAAACACAGGCGCACGGGCATTGACCGAAAGCTGCGGCGTACCCCGTTCACGATGCACGGTGACAATCAGCAACGTTGCCAACTCGCCTAATGGGATGTCCAGATCCTTGGCCGCCTGCTCGAGATCCGCACGCGCTACCACCGGATTATTCAAATCAACCGGTAGCGTAATGAAGGATAGCTCGAGGTCATCCAGCGACTGCAGCAGTTTGAAGCGCGCCATTTTTTCTGATGGGAAGCTGAGCAGACAAAACCGCGACATGTTGGGCATGCCGAGCAATCCTTTAGAAAAAATGATAGGATTCTTGCGGTTGATCGCAATTTTCCCGAAACGCGTATCGATGACTTCGGTTTCCGACTGCCGCGAAGTAGTCTGATTGGCTGGGTTAGTGCCACTGCTAGTCATTACCACCTCTGATTGCGATAACATATGCCTCCTCCATTATTGCACGTGAAAGAACCTGTGCAACAACAAGGACTGCCAGATTCTATCATATTGAACTTCTTTTGCAAACACGTCTCTTCAGCTTCTTCCATCCCCTACCTCAAGTAATCCGTCAGTCGCAGCTGGCTCAGCCGCGCATAGACCGCAAAGGTCGCCTGAAGGATTGCCTCGTAATTCGACACCTTCGCCGTTGCTTCAAGCAAATCGGTGTTGACGATCGATTCTTTCACTCCCTTCCAATGGATCTCCGTCGCATTGAGACGATCGTTGATCGTCCGCACGTCAATGATGGTCGTGTTGAGATCGGCGCGGGCGATATTGATGCCACTCTGCCCCGCCTGCATCAAGTCAATCGCTGCCGCCATATCGTCATCGTTATTGTATTCAAACCCGGAGATTGCCAGATTGATGGCGGCGAATATGTTTTGGAATGCTTCGTTGTCGGCACGGACCGGAAAATCATACGTCGTACGCTCATCGGCAGAGTAGGTAATATCATCTCCCGAACCCGCATAATAGGTATCATCCGGCACCCCTTCCACGGATGGCACGACGGTGGAGTCCGGCACCGGAGCCGTCGCGGTATTCGTGCCGCCGAAGAGGTATTTTCCATTAAATGTCGCATTGAGATGGCCCGTCATGATTTTAAACTTTTCACGCAATTGGAACCCGACATTAAGCGACCCTTGAGTTGTCGAACTCCTGGCTTGTATCATGAGGTTTGCCATCTCATTGGCGACCGCCACCATTTTCTCCATGGCAATATCGGCGGTCTCCAGACGGGCAAGGCCGATCCTGTTGCTTTCTTGATAACCGGCGGCTTCGCGAATTTTTGCTTCAAGTCTGCTGTACTGCTCAACCTGACCATCGATCCCTTTAAAATCTGTAGATTTCAAACCGCTTGAAATCTGCCCCTGCAGATCGGCAAGTTGCTTCTGAGAAGCGCCGACATCGCCTAGAACACCGTTGAGAAGTGCCAGGCTACTGATGCGATTTACTGTCATATAAACTCCCTACCTAACCGTATCGATAAGATCGCTGAACATCTCGTTGACAATGGTAATGATGCGCGCTGTCGCCGAGTACGCATTCTGAAAAATCACCGTGTTGGCAAGCTCTTCATCAAGATTGACGCCCGAGAATGCATCCGCCTGACCTTTAAAATCTTCATAAAAAGTCTTCGCAGTATTGTAACTGTTCTCTGCCGTCGCCGCGTCGGCGGAAATGGAAGCCAGTAGATAGCCTGTATAGGCGCTAATCGTAACGTCAACTGCCGGTAGGCTGCCGGCGGCACTGAAGCTCAGATTAACATTCGCTAGCGCAGAAAAACGCGCCGCAACACTGTTATCCCCGCTGAATAGCTCGTAGGTATATTGTGGCGTACCGTTGGGGTCTGGACTGGATTGCGTCATCTGGCCGGTAGCCACTAGATTGGGATCATTCAGGATGCGCTCCGCCACCGCTAGCCGAAGGGCGCTGTTCTTCACGGTATCGCCGGTGCTGATTGGCTCATTCGACTCAAAGAAATTATTGAGCTCGAAAAAGAAAGAAAAGCCACGGTCGGTCCCTTCGTCGACAGGCGATGCGTCAGGATCTCCCAGTTGCTGCGAATCGAGCGAATCAATGGACACCCCATAATTGCTACGACCACCAATAATCTTCAGATATCCCGGAAGATCAAGATACCGCCCATCGACACTGGGCAGTTCATTACCATCCCCATCCACCATAATGGCGCGCAGGCCATCCGTGGTGGTGTTCGGTAACACCCGCACGCCATCGCCCGTCGCCGCGGTAGCGCTATAGCGGTCGTTAAACAGATGGGTTTGGTTGTTCTCAATTCTGTAGGTAATATCGGAATTACTGATATTACCCTCCACGTCAACGACCGCTACAGTGACCGTGATATCATAATAGTCCGAGACCGGATTTGCCGAGAGGTCCACCTGCAGTCCGATGTCTTTACTGCGGATTTCTGCGCCCCCAGCCACATTAAACGGGGGCTGCATGGTGATGGCAGCAACATCGTCAAGGCTGCCCGTGGCAGTTGCAACGCCAGTGGTACGCACGACCACTTCATTGCCATCGACCGATACGACCGTGACATAGCCGGTAAGTTCGGCAGGAGTGATGCCGTTCACACCAGGCAACGAAGGCGCAGTAAGATAAATCGTGTCCCCTGCCTGCACACCGTTCGCGGCATCCTGAAGTGTAATGGTCACATCGCTACTACCGTTCGTCGTGGTATAGGTATCAGATGTACTGAGCAGAATCGTGGGAACCGCCTGCGTGACGTTGGTGATATTGGCGGCCGCATCATCCAGCACCGCGATGTTAGTGATAAAGAATTGTGCATTGCCGCCAGTAATATTTTCCAGCTCAAAATCGAAATCAAACAGACCGGTAACCGTTGGCAATGCGTCTACCGCCGAAACCAACTCTATATTGTTCAAGGTACCCAACTTCACCTTGTTGCTACCCGGTGTGAAATGATGGTTGATCTCGTCGATGATAGTCTGCACCGTAGCCCTGCCCTCACCGTTGCCGGAATCGAGCGTATCAAAATCGAGCAGAAACGGCCGCATCCCAGTAGCGGACTCATCCGCGTAGCTGGCAGGAATGGGCGCACCTTCCGAGGTCAATACCGCAATACGCATCTGCCCCGACCAGGCAAACTCGTCAGCGGCCGAAACGGCCCGGGTACCGGTCAATGTATTGGGTGGCGGAAACGCCGTGCCGCTATTCTGAATCGCGTTGACCGCATCGCGAAGGTTAGCGGCCAGCATATCAAGATCGTCCAACATTTTTGGAATCAATGTGTCGCGCAAGGCGACCAGCCCACCAATTTTGCCGCTGGTGATCTCGCTTTCCACATCCGCACTTGCTGCACTGGCGATGAGCACGGAGGCCGAACCAACCTCTACACCTTCGTCATCGAGAGAAATGACTTGAAGTGAGCCAAGCTGTTCACCGTTGATCAACGTATCCAGAGAACCCGCCGATTGATACGTGAGTTGGTGTTGCAGGCTATCAACCAAAGCCACGCCGTTGCTGGCCGTGACAACGACGCCACCGTACTGATCGTAATTCACCGCGATATCCATATGCTCCGCCAGCTTGCGCAGCGCGGTATCACGGGCATCAAGAAGCCCAGCAATGGGTTGTCCGGCAATTGCGCCATTAGTGATGGTCACGTTTAGCGCGTGGAGATCCGACAGCTGGCGATTGATAACGTCAACGGAAGATTGGATGTCATGATCCGCCTGGAAGCGCAAATCCTCGAGCGAGATGGCAAGACTGGAAATATCACCCGCAAGCACATGCGCCGAAGAAATGACACTGCTGTGGTTGGGAGATGAGTCTGGCGTATCCGCCAGCCGTTGCAGCATGCTGAAGAAATTGTTAATGGCAGCATCAAGGGAATTACTGGCGCCCGGCTGGCCAAGCAGAGACTGCACGCGCGCCTGATAATCGTTAATAACGCCGCTGCGCTCCAGTTCAGAGCTTTGCTTTTGAACCGCACGCAGGAGATAATCGTCGACCTTGCGGATAATATTATCAATCTTCACACCGTTGCCGACTCCGGCAGTATAGACCGCCGATTGCGCGACATACTGACGCGAGTAGCCCTCGGTATTGACGTTGGCGAGGTTCTGCGACAGCACGCTCAGCGCGTTCTGGTTCAGGCGCAGGCCGGACAGGGCGTTGTTGAGTGCAAGACCTAACGTCATGAATCTGTCCTCACGCCTTCTGGTTTAGGTTGAACGACAGCGCCATGTTGGGCGCGGAAGCAACGCCCTGCTTGGTGTAGGTGCCGGCGTGCTGCTCCTCGGTGACGACATCTAAAATCGCCTGCACGATGCGCTGGTTGACCGCACGCGCCACAGTCACTCGGCGATAGTTTTCATCGACAATGCGGGTAAACTCCTCCATTTCGAATTCGAGTTCTTCGCGCATTTCCTCGTCGAGTTCGCCGAGCGCCTTAGGGTTTGCCTTGAGCAGCGACTGGTAGGATTCAAGCAATTTGGTGAGCCGCGCCTTCTCTTGCTGCAACACCCCCATTTCTTTCACTTTCATCTGCTTTAACTGCTCGGTTTCCCGTGAGAGGATATCCTTCAGCTTCACCGTGACGGCCAGCAGGTCATGGATATCCAGCGGCTCTACAGGTAAAGTCTTTGGCAGACTACGCGGTTGGGGATGCAGCATTTAGCCCTCCTGTATTTGTAAGGGAATCGGCAGGTACTTCCTGCATGCTCAGCATTTCGCGCTTCACATGATCGGCGACACCGATGCCGCCAGCACGGGCAATCAGCTTGCCGTATTCGTCGACCATAAAGGACCGGTAGGTTTTCTCGGCCTCGCCACCACCCAAAGGACCATCGGTATCGATGTTGGAGAACATGTTTTCCAGCATTGAGGAAATGAACTGTGCCTCGAACTGAATGGCGACTTCGTCCGCCCGCTTAGGCGAAAACTTGCTGCCCGGCATGGTCGCTTTTTTCATATCGCTCAAGCGCTGGGCGGTAGTGGCGTTGACTCTCATCATATCGATATCCATGGCCGAGGTGATTGGTGCGGTTTCCATAACGTCCCTGTTTTCCTTTTCTTATCTAGTTTCTATGTCTGCTTGTAAGGCGCCTGCAGATTTGATCGTCTGCAGGATGGTAATGAGGTCGCGCGGACCGACGCCCAGCGCATTCAACCCGCCGACGAGATCTTTGAGCGTTGCCCCCGCATTGAGGATGGCAACCTTGTTGTCCGAATTTTCATCGACCGTCACATCGGTACGCGGCACGGTGACTGTTTCCGCACCTTCCGGCGCGAACGGATTAGGCTGCGATACTTGCGGCGTTTCCTCGACCTTGACCACGAGATTGCCCTGCGCCACCGCCACCGTTGAAATCCGCACATTCTCGCCCATGACAATGGTGCCGGTCGCTTCATCGACCACGATGCGTGCGGGTTGATCTGTTTCAACGGGAAGCGTTTCGATATCGGCCAGCAGCGCCACCACATCGCCTTGATACGCATTCGGCACCGTCAGCGTTACCGTGCCCGGATCATCCACCCGCGCCGCACCTGCCCCCACTTGCTGGTTAATGGCTTTCGACACGTTGCTCGCCGTCGTGATATCAGGATTACGCAACGCCAAACGCAAGTCACGCATATCGTTCAGTTTGAACGCGATCTCGCGCTCGATCACCGCACCGTTGGCAACGAATCCATTGGTCGGGACACCTTTGGTGATATTGGTGCCACTGGCGCCTTCGGAGGAAAAACCACCCACCGTCACCGGTCCTTGCGCCACCGCGTATACGTTGCCGTCCGGACCAAGCAGTGATGTGGCGAGCAACGTGCCGCCGAGCAAGCTTTTCGCATCGCCCATCGCGCTGACGCTGATATCGATATTACTTCCCGCACGGGCGAAGGGCGGCAATTTCGCCGTCACCGTTACCGCCGCCACGTTTTTTGATTTGAGCTGTAACCCGCGCGTATTCACACCCTGACGCTCGAGGAAGGCGATCATCGATTGCTCGGTAAACGCGTTGTTCTGCAATTTATCGCCGGTGCCGTTTAGGCCGACAACCAGCCCGTAACCCATCAGCATGTTGTCACGCACGCCTTCGAACGCCACGACATCCTTGATGCGCGCTGCATGCGCTGGCATCGCCACGAACATGCCGAACAGCGTCATCAGCACGATGACCACGACTTCCATCGGCCAATGCTGCGCGCGGCGATCAACGCGTCTCATGAACTGTCTTCCAAGGTGAATCATGTCCGGCTCCGTACTCTTATTCTGCATCATCTATGCGACATTCATGCCAAGTCGCAAAAACCCGCCATCGAGGCTTGTTTTTCAAGTCATTAGTCGCGCGCGCCCACCGCCAATTTTTCGGCGGGCAAGTTTTTCCTTTTTAGCCCTACGCTTGCTCGGTGCTGGCTCCCCCGCTTGCGGGGGAGCGGACGTTGCTAGGCCTTCAGGCCGAAGCAACGTCGTGGGGGTGTATCTTCACAGCCCTGGGCGCCGCCCCCCCGCCCCCCCGGGGGGGGGGGCGCACCCCCCACCCGCGGGGGGTCGGTAGAAACACCCCCCCCCGAATTTT
>JANNSK010000039.1:0-12059 GCA_031402515.1 Alphaproteobacteria bacterium
GCGTTGGGAAATTGGGCGACCAGCATATGTGAGAAGCCGACGAAGGCGACGAACCCCACCCCCGCCTGGAACGGATTACAGCGACCAATGCGGAACAGCACGCTTAAGAAATAAATCAGGATGAACATCACGATCGCCAGCGTATCCATCAACTCCGTCGTCGTATTTGGAAAAGTATGGAACGCCACCGAGTTAAAGCCGATGATGAAGGTAAGGAAGGTCAGCGCGTGGATGTCCCATATCCATTTGCGTTCGAGGTCTTCATGCCCGTGGTAATAGCGGTAGATTTTCACCGATACGAACATGAATATCAGCGAGGAGAGCACGTTGAGCGGTTCGGCCAGCATCCCTTCGGCGGAACGTTCGCAGACCCCATACCAGTGTGTGATGCCACCTTGACCCATGCTACCAACTTAACAAAAAATGGTGAGGATTTCGTTAAGAAAATCAATGGATCGCACCGTGATAGAAATAATGGCCCAGCCCTAGGGTAAAAATGAAACAACCGTAAAGCGCATGCTCGATGGAAACGAGGAGCAGCGACGGGCGTGCCGCGTAGGTGCGGGCAAAAAAGATGCCGCCGATGGCACATAAAAGCGGCGCTACCCAGTTATGGAACAAAATATGAGCAAAGCCGAACGCCAGCCCGCTGGCAATCACCAGCATGCTGCGTTGCGGAAAAAACGAGGCGTAGCGCCGGCAAAAGAACTGGCGGAAGATCATCTCCTGCGGAACAACGGAGAGAATGGGGTAAAGCACCATCACCAGCATCCAGAGTTTCGGATTGGTACGCACGAAACTGAATAACGACTCCGGCTCAAGCAACCATGTGGCCAACCCCATCAGTACACCAGCGATGGCGAACCGCTTCAGGATGGGTTTCAGCGCCGCGCGCGTCACCGCATCAACGCGCCACCCTTCCCGCTCAACTTCGGGCACCATCGCCCGACACACAACGTTGCAATACAGGGCAATCAACCACAAAGCGGGCAACAGCAGTGGCCCTGGATTATGCAGGTAAAACGCTACCGGTATGCCGATAACGATGACGGCAAATTCCAAAGCACGATAAGTGGAGGATTGGAGGAGGGTCATAGGCGAACCCCGATAACAGCCAGCATCTGCTGAAACCAGAGAAAATTACAAAATTGTCATCTTCACACCCAAGCCCGCGCTTAAACTAAAAAGGTTCATCAGTTGGCGACCCTTTTTAGTTTGGCTCCTCGTATTGGATAGGTTCAGAGCCAGTACTGAATTTCAGCGCTGCGGCCCCACCTGTCGCTCTTGTGCGCCCTTCCCCTGACCGGGAGGTATTCCCGCCTCTTTCACTGCCGCCTGAGCGACTGTTTCCCCCCACCAGGACGGCACCTTAACGGTGTAAGGCTGAGGATTAGGATCGTTCACATTCCATATTGGATTGTCCCACACCTTTTCATACAGGTCCCGGTAGAAGGAATCCTTGAACCGGCCGGTAGGCCCGCCGCCGCGGAATTCAGGTAGCGTGCCCGCCTCACCAAACCAATTAAGGGCATGTTTAAGCGCATTGTGTTCTAATGGGCGTCCTTGCCTATTCTTTTCTGCATTCATCGCAACCACCGCGTCTAATGTGCGATAATGCGTCGTGTAACGGCTAAAAAAATCATCGATCTTACCGAAATTGCCGCTGCTATCGACAAGCCTGTACCCATAACGCTTATAAAGATTATCAGGCGTTTTTTCTGGTTTGGCGTCTAACGCCCTCTCAGCTTCCTCTTGCGTTCCGCGCGGGCCGAGGAACTCGAACTTCTTCCCTTTAATCTGCGTTTCCAACTCCCGGTACAACTCGGTCATCACCACCATATGAGTATTGCCGAATTGCATAAGAGCCGGAGGAGCGTTTTGAAGCGCCTGCGCAATATCCTCACCTGCCGCCGTTCTTAAAAATTCCGGCGCCATCACTCCCGGCGCAAGCGGACCGCTGGCGTTCGGTATGTCGCTTGTTTCAAGCAGCTGATAATGGAATCCTAATTTCTTCAGCCAGGATGCCATGGGACGAAAATCTGGAACAACGATCTTTCCGTCCCGGCCTCTATAGGTTTCGGCGTCTAAGCGTGCCATGTTGATCGACGAGGTCGGGTCCGCCTTGTACATGAGGCCTTTTATTTGTTGCTTAATGTCCTCGAAGTTAAATTTTTGGCCCGGATACAGCTCCTTTAATTTGGCCATGATCCTGCCCTCGGCGCGTTCAAACAGGAGATCGGTGAAAGGCTGTTTCGTCGTCATGCTTGCCCCAACAAACTGGTTGCTCTAAACCGTTATAATCTAGCTTAAAATCGCCCCCGAAGCCATTAAAAAAAGCCCACTCCCGGAGAGGAAATGGGCTTTTTAAATGGCTCTTCGTCCTAGACCGAATTAGAACTGATGAAAATTTAAGACAAGAAACAATTAGGCTAACTAAAGTACTTTTTCAGCCATCCTTGAGAGGATTCAAAGAATGCCAGCTTTTGTTGGCTTAACTGAGCACTAACATTAGGGAAGTGCGGAGAGAAAACGATAGCAGCATACGTTATCTTTTTCGCCAGTTCTTCAATGAAAGCCGTGAATACTCCCTTATCGAAAAAGATACCTATTCGGCCCAATCCATCGGGGGCAATTAGCTTAAAGCCTTCGTTGGATATATGTGAAGCATATGTACATAGCCGCTTGTAATCTTCGCGCCTCTTTTCCCCTTTATAGCCATCTCTTTCATCCAGCGCCTTTCTGATGGCCCAAGCTTTAAACTCTGGGCCATCCCCATCTTTTTTCCACAAAGGGATTTTTTCTGGATTGGATCCCAAATAATCTAATAAAAAAGTCACCTCCAATAAATCTCGCACCAGCATAAATCCCTTCTGGTAATAACCAGAAAGACCTAATTTGATTGAAGCCGCCGCCGCGTTAAAAAGTCGAATCCCTGCTAATTGAAGAGTAAGTTCATTTTCGGTTAGATGATCATGTTCTTGCACGTGCGCGTAAATATGATTCATTGCATTATGAATCATATTCATGTGGTCGGTGAGATTTTCATTGGAATCGATGTGCGCTAGACTATCGGTTCTAATACTTTCCTCGCCCTTATGCAGGTCTTTCAAATTCTCTGGAAGCATGGTTATTCCGTTCTATAGCCAGGGAAAGCGACACTATACAGATTCGAACTATCATCTTTCATGGTAAATCAGCCCCTTAGTTTTAAGGCTGCATTATAGAAGGAAAAGAAATGAAATCTACTCGAACCAAGGAAACGGCGGCTGTGCTGCGTTTCAGCGCGTATTCGCGCTTTGAAAAGAAATGGCTCCCCGAGCAGGATTCGAACCTGCGACCTACCGGTTAACAGCCGGTTGCTCTACCGCTGAGCTATCGAGGAATACCGGTAGAAGTAGGCGGCTTCTATGCCACAAAGGATTTTTCAAGGCAATGGGTTTCACGATAGTCAGAAAAATCCGGCAATTACCGCTTCTCCGGCACGTTCAGGTAGCGCAAGTGGCGCGTTTCGCGGTAGGTGCGGGCGACGGAGTCGAGCATCAACCCGCAAAGGAATATCACACAGGCGAGCAAACCAAGGCCCATCGCCAGGATCAGCGTTGGCTGGCGGGGCACCAGCCCGGTCTCCTGCCATTCGACGATCACCGGTATGCCGAAATAAAAGCTGATCATGCCTATCAGTAGCGCCACCATGGAGAAAAACGCCATCGGCCGCGACTCCTTGAACAGGCGCAGGATGGTGAGCAGAATCCGCGCGCCATCCCGGTACGTGCGCAATTTACTTGCCGATCCAGCAGGCCGCACGCCGTATTTCGTGGCGATCTCGCGCATCGGTAGCCGTTGCTCGAGCGTATAGATGCTCATCTCGGTTTCGATTTCAAACCCCTCGCTATGCGCCGGGAACGATTTGGCGAAGCGGCGTGAAAACGCCCGGTAGCCGGAGAAAATATCCTTGAGGCCGCGCCCGAACAGCCTGCCCACGATAAGGTTAAACAGCGCATTGCCGAAACGGTGGCCGGGCGGGAACGACCCATCCGCCCCCTGGCGCGTACCGACCACCATGTCCGCCTCGCCGCTGATAATGGGGGCGATGAGGTCCTTGGCGCGGGTATGGTCATACGTACAGTCGGCATCGGCCATCAGATACACGTCCGCCTCAACATCGGCGAACATGCGGCGCACCACGTTGCCCTTGCCCTGCAGCGGCACCAAGATAACGCGTGCGCCTGCATCTTTTGCAATCTCGACCGAGCGGTCCTTCGAGTTATTGTCGAACACATAAATGCTCGCCTCGGGCAGCACGCTGCGAAAATCATTGATGACTTTGGCGATGGCCGCTTCCTCATTATAGCAGGGGAACAGGATAGCGATTTCCAGTCTTTTCATCATGACAATTCCTCATCCTCATGCGGCGGGGCCTTGCGGCTGTACGCTTTCTTACTGCCAACCGCCTTCGGGCGCAATTTCCGCACCGCCTTGGCGATGGGGTTGCGCTTCTTTAATGCTTTGCGTGGCTTTTTCATCGAGGTGACTCGTGATCAGTGAGCGGTTAGGTTTTAGCAGTTAGCTTTGTCGAGGCAAGCATAACGCAAACAGCAATGCGGCTGGCTCAGTGCCTAACTCCCCCCTTGAGGGGGAGTCGGAGCGCCACTTAAGCGCTCCGGTGGGGGGGCCGTGAAGGTATCCCCCCACGCAACACGCGTCGCTGAAGAAGCTGGCGTGTTGCCGCTCCCCCTCAAGGGGGGAGCTCGCACCGTGGATTTTGCAAGCACAACTGCTAACTGCCAGCCCGTTTCAACCGGTCGTTAATCGCCTCACCGATACCCGTGTTTGGAATTGGCATCACGGCGATGCGTGCGTATTTTGGGTCGTCGAGTGCGCGCAGATGCGAGAAAAGATTCGCCGCCGCTTCGACAAGATTGCCCGACGTCGAGAGATTCATCGCACACGCTTCCCCCTTTAGTGCATGCGCGCCAAAAGCGAGCAGCGCCTCGTCCGCGCTCACTGAGGTCGCGTTCAGCCGTACCGGGATCGACGGTGCGTAGTGTTTTTCAAGCTGGCCGGGAGATTTTATGGGGATCGGCGATCGTGAATCGTGGATCATATCACCTGCCACCTGCCACCTGTCACCTGTCACCTCTTCCATCATTTCCCGCGTCACACTGCCGGGCCTCAATATAACTGCATGGCCCTCGCTGACATCAACAACGGTGGATTCAAGGCCGACTTCACACGGTCCACCATCGAGAATAAGTGGAATCGCGCCGCCAAGCTCCGCCTCGACATGCGCTGCAGTCGTCGGACTCACCCTTCCTGAACGATTGGCCGAAGGGGCAGCGATGCCACCGCCGAACTTCTGTAACAACTGCTGCGCCAGCGCGTGACGCGGCACACGGATCGCAATCGTATCGCCGCCCGCCGAAACCAAATCGGCAATCGACGAATCACTCTTACGTTTCAGTACCAGTGTGAACGGACCCGGCCAGAATTTCTGCGAGAGTCTTTCGGCTAAATCATTCCATTCGACATAGCGTTTTGCCGTCGCCACATCCGCCACATGGACAATGAGTGGATTGAAACGCGGGCGCGCTTTCACCGCATAAATTTTCGCCACCGCTTGCGGGTTGGTCGCATCAGCACCGAGCCCGTAAACCGTCTCGGTCGGAAATGCGACAAGTTCGCCGGCCCGCCATAGGCTTACGGCCTTATCCACAAGCAAAACATCAACATCGAGTTGGTGGGCTGGCTTCATTGACAGTGCACTGCAATAAGTTAGAGTGTTGGCCGTTCATCGGAGGCCGACTTGGTAGCAAAAATCATCACCATTGCACAGCAAAAAGGCGGCGCGGGTAAAACCACCATGGCCGCGCACCTTGCCGTTGCCTGGTCGGCGTCCGGCCTCAAAGTGGCGATGGTGGATATCGACCCGCAAGGCTCGCTCGCCCAATGGTTCGCCATCCGCAGCGAATTGCTGGGTGAGAACGAGAAGCTGAGCCTTACCGCCATTTCCGGTTGGCGCGTGCGCGGCGAGCTCGACAAGCTGAAACACACGCACGATATTGTTATCATCGATTCGCCGCCGCATACCGATTCCGAGGCGCGCACCGCCATCCGCGCCGCCGACCTCGTGGTCGTGCCGCTACAGCCGTCACCGATGGATGTGTGGGCAACCAGCGCCACCATCACCATCTGCAAGCAGGAAAAAATCCCGGTGAAAATGGTGCTGAATCGCGTACACCCGCAGGCGCGGCTGACGGAAGCCATCTCCGGCCAGATGGTGGGGCTTACGGCCAATCGTTTCGGCAACCGCGTGATTTTCGCTGGCTCCCTGATGCATGGGTTGGGCGTCACCGAGGCCGAGCCGAATTCTATCGCCGCCGAAGAAGTCCGCGCCCTCGCCAAGGAAATCCTGGGCTACCTCACGAAAAAATCGGGCGAGACAAAAAAACGGGCATGAGTTATAACTGTGCGTCACAGGAGGCATTATGACCACCGACACGCTCTTTTACACCACGCACGAATCATCCTTAAGCACGCTACTGCTTGTCGCAAGCTCCCGCGGCTTGCGTTACCTCACACTCCTTGAAACAGGTGAGGACGCCCCAGCGCGCCTGAAGCGCGAGTTCGACACGCCACTGCCGACATTGATGCCGGGGTTCCTCGCCTCCACCTGTCAGGCTATCGACGCCTACCTCATCCAGGGCACGCCGCTTAAAGTGCCGGTGGACCTCGCAGGCGGCACGGCGCTGCAACGCATGGTCTGGCTGGCCATTGCCAAAATCCCCTACGGGCAAACCGTTTCCTATACCGAACTCGCCGAGCGTATTGGATTCCCGCGCGCCGTACGCGCCGTCGCTTCCGCCTGCGGTGCCAACCCGGTGCCGCTCGCGATACCCTGCCACCGCGTCATCGCCAAAGACGGCACGCTGGGCGGATTCAGCTTGGGCGGTATCGAGGTGAAGGAAAAACTCCTCGCTGCGGAATCAAGGAAGCCCGACACCAAGAGCGAAGCCGCCGCTGCGGCCTAACTCCCCCCTCGAGGGGGGAGCTAAAGAAAGTTGGCTTAATCTTCATTTTCTGCCTCTTTTGGCGTAAGCGTACGAATGACGAGTGCGTGGAGGCCGACTTTGAATTCCTCGCCCAACGTTTGATAAATCAGCCGATGGCGCTCGAGCGGCTTCAGGTTTTCAAATGCAGCGCTGACAATCATCACTGAAAAATGCGTCTGGCCTTCGGGCCGTGCGCCCGCATGGCCCACATGTTTGGCCGAATCATCCGTCACCGATAAAATCAACGGGTGAAAACGCTCCTCGAGTTTGCGGCGGATGATGTCGGTGGTGGAGTGCATGGGCGGGTTGTCAGGTTGTCAGGTGGTCGGGTGATAAGGTAAGCTACACTACAACCTGACAACCTGACAACCTGACAACCCTATAATGGCCAAACGCCGAAAATCAGAAAGCTTTGAACCGTCCGGGCAGCGCTGCGCCTGGAGTGGCTGCTACGAACCCGGTGATTTCCGTGCGCCACGCAGGAAGGATTTGCGCGAATTCCAGTGGTTCTGCGAAGGCCATATCCGCGAATTCAACAAGCAATGGAACTATTTCGAGGGCATGACGGAAGCGGAGATCTACGAATTCCAGCGCGATGCGACCACCGGCCATCGCCCCACCTGGCGCATCGACCAGATGCACCGCAACCTCGACCACAAAGTTGAGGAAGCTTTCCGTCGCATGTTCGGCGACAACCGACATGCACATCCCGATGCCAAACCCATCGGTGCACGCGAACTCGACGCGCTGGCAGTGATGAATCTTGAACATCCCGCTACGAAAAGATCCATCAAGGCACAGTACCGAACACTGGTAAAAAAATACCATCCGGACGTGAATCGTGGTAACAAACGCGCCGAAGAAACTTTTAAGAAAATCACCCACGCCTATCATCATCTGCTGGCGCATTACGTGGAGGGGAAATGATAATGCAGCCAACAGCTGACAGCCAAAAGTCAACAGCCGGAAGAGCTCTGGGCTGTAAGCTATTGGCTCTGGGCTTAACGCTCATCCTCACCGGCTGCCTGATTGTCGAAGATTTCGGCACGGCGTGGAACGAGGCAAAGCCGGATCCGTGCTTAAACAAAATCGCCGAGTCGCTTTACGTCACCGAATTCCGCCGCGATCCTGCAAACAAGGATATGAACACCCTCGCCCACGCATGGACCGTGGGTGGGCATTATTATTTGCTATTCAAAAAATCAGCGGAAGATAAGGGCGGCTATCTTTACCGCTTCACCGTCACCGAGGGAATTTTCCAGCGCTGGCGGCTAAAACCCACCATGCGCGAGCTGTTCGAGAAAACCTATCCGAACGCAGCCGTCAGCCTCGCCCGCGATACGGTGACGCTGAAAACCATCGATGCCAACACCAAAAAACTACTGCTCGAACTCTCCGATAAGCCCGAATACTGGGAAATCGAGGAGCAGATACTCTACAACGTCCTGCGCGACCCCGCCTGCCGGTTCGATGACAGGGATTTAAAAGTGACAGGTGATAGGTGACAAGTGGCAAGTTTTTCCTGTCACATGTCACCTGCCACTTGCCACTAGCGGTGCAGACGCTATGTTCTGCCTATGCATAAAGTCGAGCCCAATAGCGAACCGTTATTCGAAGAAGCGCCCACGAAAAAGCTCTCCACAGAGAAATTGTTCGGGTTCGCCTCCGACTTCAAATTGCTCGGCTTTGCCAAGCCGCACCCACTCACCCCGGCAATGGATGAAGCCTACCAGTTCGACAAGGACACCACCTTGGCGATTCTCGCTGGGTTCACCCATAACCGCCGTGTACTGATTCAGGGTTATCACGGCACCGGCAAGTCCACCCACCTCGAGCAAGTTGCTGCCCGTCTCAACTGGCCGATGATTCGCATCAACATGGATTCGCATATTAGCCGCACCGACTTAATCGGCCGCGACGCCATCGTGTTGCGCGACGGCAAACAAGTCACCGCCTTTCAGGAAGGCATTATTCCGTGGTCGCTGCGTCGCCCCGTCGCCCTCGTGTTCGACGAGTACGATGCCGGACGGCCGGATGTGATGTTCGTCATCCAGCGCATTCTCGAAGCGCAAGGGCGGTTGACCTTGCTAGATCAAAATACCGTCATCACTCCGCATCCGTATTTCCGTATTTTTGCAACGACCAATACCATTGGTCTGGGTGACGCGACGGGGCTTTATCACGGCACGCAGCCCATCAACCAGGGACAAATGGACCGCTGGAATATCGTGGCCACGCTGAATTACTTGCCCGCCAATGTCGAAGAAGCCATCATCGCCGCCAAGGTTCCCGCCATGCATACCGCCAAAGGCAAAAAGCTGATTGCGACCATGGTGGCGATGGCCGGCCTCACCCGCACCGGCTTCATGAACGGCGACATCTCCACCGTCATGAGCCCGCGCACGGTGATTAGCTGGGCGGAGAATTATCAAATTTTCACGCATGTCGATGAAGCCTTCCGCCTCACCTTCCTCAACAAATGCGACGAAATGGAACGCGCCACCATCGCCGAATATTACCAGCGCTGCTTCGATGTGGATTTACTGGCCAGTGCGGCTTAATATGACGCCAGTGCGGAGGCTTTCACAGACTTGTCATGCCGTCTTCATGACGGCATCCGGTACCAGACCCCGTCATAAAGACGGGGTGACACACTGTGAGTTTATCCCGGCGGATGCCGGGGATCGCAATGACACGGAGCAAGAATGAAACACCGCGATCCATCGCCGGGCGAACTCGAAGCCGAATTCCTTGCACGGCAGGCGGAAGTGGCGCAAGCCATTTCCGGAAAAGCAGAGTTGCATGTCACGGTGGGCCTCAACCGCACGCAGGACGAGCCGCTGCGCATGAGCGACACGATCATGCTGTTCAAGCTGAACGACGAGCGCGCGGAAACCAAGCGCCATTTGCGCGCGCAGGTGGACCTTGCGGCGCTGGCGCTGAAATATCATAGCGAATCCATCCACCAGTCCGGCCAGCCCCGCGAACTCAAAGCCGCCGCGATGTATGATGCGCTCGAGGAAGTTCGCTTGGAGACCATCGGTGGGCGCACCTATCCCGGCATGAGACATAACCTCGCCGAGCGGCATAAAATCGCCGCTGAGCTGGCGGGCGTCGAACGGTTGGTCTCCCGCCATCCGCAGCCGGAGAAGCCGCCGATCGAAGCCGTGCTGGCCATGATGGTGCGCGAAAAACTCACCGGCGAGCAGCCGCCCACCTCCATGAAAAAACTGGTGTCGATGTGGACGCCCTTCATCAAACACGCGGCGCTCAAGCATATCGAGCAGTTGAAAAACGTGGTCGACGACCAGAAGCGCTACCAGCGCATCGTCCAGCAAATCCTGTACGAACTCGAATTATCGACCCATCGCCCCAGCGGCGAAGTAAAAAATGAAGAGAGCGAAAACGACCAGCTCGAAGCCAAAGGTGAGAACGAGGACGAGGCAACGGATGAGGATGACACCTCGCCGCTGCATTCCATCTCACGCAGGGGGACAGGTGACGAGGAGTTGGACGACGGCAAGGACGGCCAGGCACCAACAGGCATGGAAGAGCCGGAGCCGGATGACACGTCGAAAGACAAATCCCCCGCGCGCAGCAACCGGCCGGAATTTTCATTGAATGAGGACGGCCCCGCCTACCACGCCTTCACCACGGCGCATGACGAAATCATCGAAGCGGACGCGCTCGCCCCGTCCGATGAATTAAACCGCCTGTTCGAACAATTGATGCAGAAGGTGAAGCAGTACCACACCGTCACCAGCCGCTTGGCCACGCGGCTACAGCGCTTGCTCCTCGCCCAGCAAACCCGCCGTTGGAATTACGAGCTTGAAGACGGGCTCATCGACAATGCGCGCTTATCACGCATCGTGGTGCGACCGGAAACGACGGCGATTTACAAAATCGAGCAGGACACGGATTTCAGGGATACCGTCGTCACCCTCCTCATCGACAATTCCGGCTCCATGCGCGGACGGCCCATCACCATCGCCGCACTCTCGGCAGATATCCTCGCACGCACGCTGGAGCGCTGCGGCGTGAAGGTCGAAATACTGGGCTTCACCACGCGCGACTGGAAGGGCGGATTTTCGCGCAAGGCGTGGCTGGATGCGGGGCGCAGACCCGACCCCGGCCGCCTCAACGACCTCCGCCATATTATCTACAAGAGCGCCGACCAGCGCTTGAATCGTGCGCGGCGCAGCCTCGGGCTGATGCTGAAGGATGGCATACTCAAAGAAAATATCGACGGCGAAGCAATCTTATGGGCCTATTCACGTTTGAAGCCACGGCGCGAGCAACGCAAAATCCTCATGGTGATTTCAGACGGCGCACCGGTGGATGATTCCACCTTGTCCGCCAATTCCGGCGGTTATCTCGACGCACATTTGCGCAACGCCATCGCCGCCATCGAGCGCGAAGGGGCGGTGGAACTTCTCGCCATCGGCATCGGCCACGATGTCACCCGCTATTACAGCCGCGCCGTTACCCTGCACGATGTCGAACAATTGGGCGACACGATGCTCCAGCAAATCACCCAGCTTTTCGCCAAGGAAGATGTGTGCGCGATTCGAAAAAGCCAACGTCGCCGCGCCGCGTAATACGCCTGCCTCATTGCGAGGACTTAGCCCAAAACAATCTCCGTCTCCGTCATCCTCGGGTTTATCCCGAGGATCCAGCTCGGAGTGGATGCTCGCAATAAATGCGAGCATGACGGCGTTTGGAATTTATTTGGCTGGATTGCTTCGCGGAGTTTACCCCGTACTTGTTACGGGGCTCGCAATGACATCGTGTTGATTACGCGACTTTTGCAGCGGTAGCTTCGCGCGCTTTCATGATGCGGCGCTTGAGCAAACGCGCGCCTTCCGATAGCGACTTGCTGTGGGTGGTCATCAGGTAATTGTCGAGACCGCCGTTATGATCGATGAAGAGGTCCGCCGGATCATCGATGAAGCTCATAGCAAGGCTACTCAGTTGATCCAGGATAATCTGGAGAAGCTCAAGAAGCTCTCG
>JANNSK010000040.1:0-2028 GCA_031402515.1 Alphaproteobacteria bacterium
TTCCGCACTTGCTGGAAAGCCATCTGCGATGCCCACCATTGCCGTTGATATTACCGGTGATACGGTCATCAATCACGATGACTTGACGCGGTTTGCCAGGATTGTGGCTCCCAGTTTGTTCGGACAATTTGGCAATAATCCCGGCCACGTGTTCGATCGGGCAGAGCTGGAACTCTTGCGCCAGCGTGTGGGGGCTCCTGCAAGTGCAACGGGTGCGGACGTGCTGACCACGTTTGTGCAATCGCAAAGCCTTCCGGCGCGTGTTCCGCCGTCGCCGGTTCCTGCCACGCGCGCGCCTTAAGCGACCTCCATTTCTAATTCCCTTGCCTTCACCCTCAAGTTCGAGTTTGCTCGGGCGATGACAAAACTCGTATTCCTCGTCAGCTTCCTTCTCGCATTCCTGCTATTCTCCGTGCAGCCGATGGCCACCAAGATGGTGCTGCCGAGTTTGGGCGGCACGCCCGCCGTGTGGAATACGGCGATGGTAACGTTCCAGCTTCTGTTGCTTGCGGGCTATGCCTATGCGCATTTTCTCACCGCGCATCTGAAACCCCGTGCACAGTGGCTGGTGCATGCGGCGATCATCGCCGCATCGTGTATCATGCTGCCCTTGATCGTCAGCCTGCCGGAGGGCGAGGCACTATTCGCCCATCCGATTACGCATCTCACTTCGGCGTTTGTGCTGCAGCTCGGCCTGCCGTTTTTCGTGCTTGCCGCTACGGCGCCGCTTTTACAATCCTGGGTAAGCCGTTCGACGCATCCGTTATCGCAAAAACCCTACGTGCTTTACAGTGCGAGCAATATGGGCAGCCTGATGGCGCTGATCGGTTATGTGGTGGTGATCGAGCCATCGCTGAATCTTGCCGGGCAGAGCTGGAGTTGGAGCGCGCTGTATATTGCCGGAGTATCGGCGATGCTGCTCGTTGGGTATCGCCTGAATCCGCAGGCGGCAGAAGTCGTTCCCACCACGACGGAAGAGGTCCCGCCCAAAACCTACGCCCTGTGGATCCTGCTCGCCGCGTTGCCGTCGGCGCTCTGTCTCGGCGTGACGAGTTATATTTCCACCGACCTTGCCTCGCTGCCGTTGCTGTGGATTGTGCCGCTTGCGCTCTATCTCCTCAGCTTTGTTGATGCGTTCAGCAACAAGCCGCGGCTGGTGAAAACCTGTATACGCATCGCACCGCTTACCGGCCTTATGGCGCTGGCGCTTTATATGCTCAACCTGCAGCAATATCCGGAGCAGTTCCTGTTTCATATTGTGGCGTTTACGGTGCTCTCTTTTGCGCTGAACGGCTGGCTCGCCGAATTCAAGCCTGCGCCCAAACATCTCACACGCTTTTATTTCTGCCTGTCGCTGGGTGGGGCGGTGGGTGGTATTCTGAACGCGCTGGTGGCGCCGCTGATATTCCAACGCGTGCTCGAATATCCGATCACCCTGCTTGTTTCGAGTTTCTGCGCGTTTATTTTGTGGCAGACCTTGCGTGAACCGAAGCCTGAGAGCTTACGCTGGCATATGACACAGATAGCGAGGGTGGCGGCGCTGATGGTGGCATTCACGCTGAATATCTATCTCATCAGCACCCGTATCAAGCATGGGGAGTGGCAACTCCCGTTCGATCATGTCGATCCGGTGTTGATGCTGCGTTCGGCGGGCATTTCAGGACTGATTACCTTTGCCTTGCTGCGCCGTTATGCCTGTGGATTCTATGCCTGTGGCATGGTGTTCCTGCTGACGCTGGCGATGGTCGACCGCACGATGGGCGATAAGAAAAACATCTATACCGAGCGGAATTTCTTCGGCGTCACCCGCGTTGTCACCAACGGCAAAGCCAATTACCTGATGCATAACACAACGATGCACGGCTATCAGGGGCTGGGCGGTGGGCCGCTCATTCCTACGGAATACTATGCGTATCTGCACGGGATTTATAATCTGCCCGTGGCGCGCGAACATCCGCTGGCGGTGATCGGGCTGGGCGCGGGGACGATGAAATGCTACGCGCATCCCGGCCAGCGCATGGATTTCTT
>JANNSK010000041.1:0-17447 GCA_031402515.1 Alphaproteobacteria bacterium
CTCATCGGCGTCGCCTCCTCCGGCGTGCATAGCAACGGCTATTCGCTGGTACGCAAACTGGTCGAGCAAAGCGGTGCGAAGCTCACCGATAAACCGCCCTTCGCCCACAGCGAAAAAACCCTGAGCGCGGCGCTGCTCACCCCGACACGTCTTTATGTGAAGTCGCTATTGCCGCTCATCGCATCCGGAAACATAAAAGCACTCGCCCATATCACTGGTGGCGGGCTGACGGAAAACCTCCCGCGCGTGCTGCCGGATAATCTAAGCGCCACGATCGACTTGAGCGCATGGAAACTCCCACCCGTCTTCGACTGGATGCAAAAAATCGGTGATATTCCCGAAAGCGAAATGCTGCGTACCTTCAATTGCGGCATCGGCATGATCCTCGTCGTCGCCGCGGCGGATGCCGAATATGTCGCAACCACACTGGCCCAAGCTGGTGAGAAAAACTTCCGCATCGGCGAACTGACTCAGGCCACAGAGGTGCGCGTTGCCTACAAAGGAAAGTTATGCGCCGAGTAAGGACGGCAGTCCTGATCTCCGGCAACGGCAGTAACCTGCAAGCCCTGCTTGATACGGCAGCGTCGCCCGACTACCCCGCCGAAATCGCCCTCGTCATCAGCAATAACGAAGAAGCCTTCGGCCTCGATCGCGCCGAGAAGGCGGATGTGCCCGCAGTCATCATCCCCCACCAGAACTTCCCCAGCCGCGAGGCCTTCGACGACATGATTGACCACACCTTACGTGCTCACGAAATCGAACTGGTCTGCCTCGCCGGCTTCATGCGCATCCTCTCCGCAGAATTTGTAAAAAAATGGGAGGGAAGGATGCTCAATATACATCCATCATTGCTACCCGCCTATAAAGGCACCGACACCCACCGCCGCGCGCTCGAAGCCGGTGAAAAACAGCATGGCTGCACCGTGCATTGGGTCACGCCGGAACTCGATAGCGGCGCGATTATCGCGCAAGCATCACTCGATATATTACCGAACGACACGCCCGAGTCACTCAAACAACGCGTGCACGCGCTGGAGCACACACTCTATCCGGAAGCGCTTAAAAAGGTCGCCGCGTCATTGCGAGCGTAACAAAACCCAGACTTGTCATGCCGCACTTGTTGCGGCATCTGTCTTCGCTAAAGCTTCGGCGTACGCGGTACGTGCAGACCCCACAACGAGTGCGGGGTGACAAGACCGAGGATGTTTCAACGATTATCCTGCCGCTCGCAATGACGGAGAGTAACTAACCAACGATCTCAAGTCCGCTGAAGAAAAACGCGATTTCGGCTTTGGCGTTGTCTTCCGAATCCGAGCCATGCACCGAGTTACGCTCGATGGACTCGGCGAATTTTTTGCGGATGGTGCCTTCCGCCGCATTGGCCGGGTTGGTAGCACCCATCAACTCGCGGTTTTTGGTCACGGCGTCTTTGCCCTCGAGCACCTGCACCACGACCGGGCCGGTAATCATGTAGTCAACGAGCTCGCCGTAAAACGGGCGCTCTTTATGCACGATGTAGAACTGCTCGGCCTGATGGCGCGTCAGCTGAATGCGTTTCTGGGCGAGGATGCGCAATCCCGCCGCTTCGAACATGGCATTGATGGCGCCGGTCAGGTTGCGCTGGGTGGCATCGGGTTTAAGAATCGACAAAGTACGTTGCACGCGGGACTCCTTGGTGAATGTTTTTATGTGCGCGCCTATTACGGGATAGGTCAGTTAAGCGCAAGTGATTTATAAAGATTAATGCTCTGAGTAAGTCACCATAAACGGTTGCCGCCTCGAAAACCCTGCGTTAAGCAGGAAGCTCAAAAATAAAAACAGCACTCGGCATTATGCGTCTTTCCCTGGCAACACTGGTTTCCGTGTTTTTTCTGACCGCCTGCGATTCCACGCAGTCGCTGAGAGAACTGCGTCAGGCAGTCCCCGTAAATGACCCCTACCGGGTGGCACTTGCCGAGCAATACCGTGACCTCTCGGAAGAAAAACTGGCGAGCTACGACTGGTGGACCTCCAAATACTTCGCCGACAAAGGCTTGATGACCGCCTATGGCCGCGACGTGGCCCCGGAGGACCCCGCCCTCTGGGGCCTAGCCACGCCAGAATTCATCGAAGCGCGCGACAAGCTGATGGCAGCACTTGAACCCGGCATGGCGCGTGATCCTGAGATGGCCGCCACCACCGTCATCGACTACGATCGCTGGGTGGAGTTGCAAAATCACGGTTGGGATATCGCCGCCATTGAAGGCGCCAAAGCAATGTTCATGGCCACGCTCGAGGAGCTCACCACGCCGCTTAAACCTGAAACTGCCGCCGCGACAGGAAAATCGAAACGCGCCGAAGAACTCCTCGCTTCCGTCGCGGAAACCACCTCGGCCATCCTCTATTTCCCGTTTGATGCTGACCAGCTTACCAAGTCCGCCCGCGCCGCGCTCAATGAAATGCTAAAATATATTCGCTCCGCGGGCCCAGCAACGATAAGCATCAACGGCCATGCCGACCGCGTGGGCTCCGACCAGTACAACACTGCGCTCTCCCAGCGCCGCGCGCGATTCGTCATGGAAATGCTGCGCAAGGCCGGCGTACCCGATGCGCAGATGGAGTATTTCGCTTTCGGCGAGACCGATCTCAAAGTCCCCACGGCCGACAATGTCGCCGAACCGCATAACCGCCGTGTGGAAATTTTCCTCGAATGACGGCGGGACTACTCGCGCTTATTGTGTATCGCGCGAAAGCGCTGGCGCTTTTTACACTCATGGCGTTTTTTATCGGCGAGAAACTTGCCGAACTCTCACGGCTGAATGTTGCGGCAGACAGGCTACATGGCCTGACAAAAACACTGGGGCGTAAGCTTAACCGACCCACCCGCAGCGTTTCCACGCGTGTGTATCGCGGCATGGTGGCACTACTGATACTCGAAGTTCCTGCACTTGCGGCAAGCATTGTCCTTGCGCGCCCATCGCCACTGGGGGAACTGCTTGTCGCCTTGGTCATGGTGGCGCTGCTTGGGCGTGGCCTTGCGACCTTCACCCTCGTCAAACGCTGGCGGCAGGCGAAAGCGGGCACATTGATGCTCGATGCCGACAATACGCTCTTCGCCGACACACACGGCGTACTGCGCCATACGATTACCGCCAGCGCCGAGCATTTCGCCACCCGCGTTATTGGCGGCGGATTCTGGTTCGTCATCGGTGGAGTGCCGCTACTGTTCGCCTACCTTGCCCTGGCCATGGCGGCGGCGCATACCACACCCCTGCGTGAAGATAATCGCGCCTTCGGCTGGGCAGCAAACCGGCTCTATCGACTAACCGACGCCGCCCCTCGCCTGCTTGCCAGCACCGCGTTATTAATCAGTGGTTGCTTTGTCCCACGGATGCACCCGCTTAAAGCCTTGCAGACCTTGTCGCACCGTAGCTTTAGCGAAGGCGGATGGCTGCGTATGATGGCCGAACTGATGGGCATTTCTCTCGGCGGCCGTATGGTCAGCGAAGCGGGCGAGGTCGAATTACCTTGGCAGGGCAATGGCACTGCTCAGCTCACCGCGACCCACCTTACCGGCTGGCTAGCCCTCTTGGGCGTTGCAACGCTGGTATGGCTGCTGATGCTGCTTTTTGTGGCTATTCTATAAGCCATTGATATTAATATATTATATACATCATCAGCCCTTGGCGACCTTGGGGCGGCGCTATGCATTTGTCACGAAATCTTCACGATAATTTCGACACTTAATAGCGTAGAATGAAAGTAGAAAGGAGTAGCTGCTTTATGGCGGACCAAACGCCCAGTCAGGAGTTGCCGCGCGGACCTACGTCGGATGCATCGCAGATACTCCAATCTGCAGCGCCGCCGCATAGCAAAACCGAGTCGACACTTGCCCCCACCGCCGAGTTCACGCGTATCTTTCTTTTGGCGTGGATTATCCGTTACATTGCCCGCGGCAGTCTCAGCGAAATATTCGACCCGCGCACCTTCGATTTTATCAAAAAACCGGTCAACCGCTTCATCGACTGGGTGGCGCTCAATCCCATGATCGGCAAGTTCAACAAATTGCTGAATGAAGAGGCCAAGCTTATCGGCACGGTGCAAAAAGATGTCCATGGCATCGAAAATGAAGGCCACGTTGGTCATGCCATCTACACAAAACTACGGCCGCTGATTCGCAGATGGCGCGGCAACGGTTCGGATATCATTCCGGGCATCGTGAAAAACGCGACACGCAGTCCGGTGACTGGCGCGCTTGAACTTGGCAAGGATTCCATCGGTGTTTTACGCAACATGATTCGCAGCGGTCTGGACGATATCGGTTATGCGCTGACGCTGGGATTTGGCAGTTCCTACTTAAGCTGGCGCTATAGCAGGCTCGTACGCCAGGACATTATAAATATCTTCCGCGAAACGGTGGGTTACGAAAAGAATATCCCACAGGAGCAGGTCACGTTCGACGATATCAGGAACAGCAACAATGCCATCGTCCGCCGCACGGTGGAAAATTACCGCAGCAAACTGTGGGAACGCTGGAGCACCGATGCCCTGTTTTTCGTCGCCGCACCGCTGCGATCGTTGAATATCACGGATCTGCTGCTTGGTGTGAAAGGCGTACAGATTTTCGCCGATACCTGGCAACGCAAAACGACGATGTTCGAGGATCTTGTTACCTTCATCAACAACAAGATCAATCCGAGAAACGGGCTTGGCCAACCCATCGGCGTCGGCGAGATATTCGATCTGTATCAGCATTACACGGAGCAGTTTCAACCGGACGTGATGTTCCGCAACGTCATCGCGCGCAATGCGGTCGAGGATGATGCTTGGTCAAAAAGCCAGCCGATATTCCAGCGCATGGCCGACCTGATGAATAACAGCTACGCCTATAAACACAAAACAGTGATCGACGAATCCACCGGCAAACCGAAACAACCGGAGGATTTCGCCCTGCCGAAATTCATTTACCTGCTCGGCCATAACCTGATTAAGCCCGGCCAGCCGCAACAGACGCTGGCCACCATCGAGATCGCCAATCGTTACGGCATACCGGCGGTGAAAGACATGCAGGCGATGTTCGGCGCAGGCGCCAATCTCGATGCGGTTCTGGCACGTTACCCGGTTCCTGCCGCTGCCATCACGGTGGGGAAACCCGCCGAAGGCCCGAACGCCGTGCTACCCAAGGGTTCGACCATGCAGCCCGAGCGTGCACCCAGCGCGAAAATCCAGACAAGCTCTATCCTTAGTGAAAAGATGCTGGCAGGCAGCCCACAGGCACAGCTCGCGGCAACATAGCCTGCCATCCACGCCAGACTTACTCAATAATCCGCGTTTTCTGAATATTGCCAATGATCACTGCGAAGGCGTTCTGCAACGTTGTCGCATCGGGTGCTTCGAAGTAGCGGTCGGGCGACGTCGCGCAGGCGAGCAGCATCGGCCGCGGGCAGTAGGTTTTGGCATTGGTGCCGGTTACATTGAATGACGAATAACCATCCTCGCAGAAATCCCCGGATTGGCCGGCATAGTACCCACCGGGCGCCGAACTTGAACATTTATTACGTTTGCACTTGCTTTGGGGATCGTTGGGCGGAAAGGAGCCGCTACACACCGTAGTGCGACAGGGCTCAAGTACGTCCTTACCAAAAGCAATCGTATAAACCAGCACATTGCTATTCTTGAGTGCGGTACAAAGATCGAGTGTCGGCGGATTGATGCGTTTGGTTTCATACGGCGCCGTATGTCTGGAACCGTTCGAGCCATCGGTGAGCAATATTACCGCCTTGACGACGCCGGTTGTAAGATCGGCGTCAAGCACTTGCTTGGCGCGCGCCATGCCTACAGTGCTAATCGTACCGTCATCGTCCGACATGGCGTCCAAAAAACTGTGCATCACGTTGGCCGATTCGGTGAGACCCTGCGTAGCGATTACCTGATCCGACCAGGTCACCCCGCCGACCTTGCTCAGTGAAGTATTCGGATTAAGCAGCGCATCGACCACCGTGCGCGCCGCGTTGCGCAAAGCATCGATGCGCCGCACGCCGTTTCCGGCGTCGTTCTCGCCCATCGAGCCTGAGTTATCCATCACCAGCATCACACGGTACGGCTGCGCATTACCACCGCTTGCCGGTGTAACCACACTGTTGCCACCAACATTGACGCTGGCAGTGTTGAACGTCCCCATCATACTTGTCGGCATGGTGCCCGCCGCCTTCACCGAGATCGTGTTGACCGCACTGACGGTGGGCGCCGGGCGATCGAACCCGAGATAGGAAGGGGTGAAATTGAGTTTGAAGTAGCGTTTGGCAACTGCCTCACGGATTACTATCGCCTGCGCTGACGTCGTGCCGGGCGCAAGGGGCATCGAGGCCGCAGCGAGCGCGCCGGCGTCGGACGATTGCTGCATGCGCGCGCGTAAAAGCTGCTGGCGGCCAAGATCGACGCTGATACCGACTACCCCGAACAGGATGAGGATACTTAAGCCGACGATGATGAAAATGCCGCCACGCTCATCGCGTAGGAAAGGGGATCGTTTGGTGGATGGCCGACAGCGCTGCATGGCTGAATTCTAGGGAATTTCAGGGTTTTTGCCAGCACAAAATGTAGCGATTACTCGCTAATCCGCATCCGCTTCAGATCAATGGCGATCGAATGGAAGGCCTGCAGCAGCGCCGTTGCGTCCGAGGCGATGAACACATGCTCGCCCATATTATTGCCGCCCAGCGCGCTCGGAGTTGCACAGCTGATGAGCAGTTGCTGGGCAGGCGATCCTGAACTTGCCACCTCCGGACCATAGCCGATCGTATAAATGACCGTCGCCGGGGTCATGGCTTTGAGCTGGGCACAATATTGCACCGTGGCCGCGTTGGGTGCAGAAGGATTGGCAATCTGTTGCCCTTGATAATAGGTGTTTTCACCGTCGGTGAGCAGCACCACGGCGCGGATCACATTATTGACGCCACCAGCAGTGACGCTGCCAGCAGCTTGAATCATGGGAATGGCGGCGGCCATCCCGGTCGAGGTGTCAGTCCAGCTTTGTGCCACCATCCCATCAATAAATGCATTCACACTATTGGCACTGGTGGTAAGCGGAAGGCTGGAAGGCGGAGTCAAGTTGTTAAAGGCCACGGCGCCGATACGGCTGGTGGCGTTTGGTTTCAAGAGGCTGTCGACCAACGTCTTAGCCGCCGATTTCAAGCCCGCCATACGCGTCTGCGTCTGACCGGGATCGATTTGAGTCATTGAGCCGGTTTTGTCCATAACCAGCACGAGGTCGTATATCTGCGTCGTGCCGTTGACCACGTCGGGCACCACCACGCTTCTGCCGCTGGTCGCGCCGGTGGTCACGCCCTTAACGAACGTGGCAGGAACATTGCCCGAGGCCGCAACACTGACCGCCGTGTCTGCTTGAATCGTCGGCGTCGGGCGCGCTTGCCCTTGATAGCTCGTCGAGAAATTGAGATTGAAATAGCGCATCGCCGTTTGCGAGGAAGTGGCGTTGATACCGCCGGTTGCTCCGGCTAACGCTGCCGCATCGGAGGATTGCTGGATGCGCGCCCGCATCAATTGCTGGCGACCAAGATCGATCGACATGCCTGCGACACCGACCAGCATCACAATGCCAAGGCAGGTCGTGATCAACACACTGCCTTCTGAATTTTTAAAGAAAGATCGACGTTTCATGCCACATACCCTATCCCTCTAATTTACGCTAAATGTGTAAATAAAAGGTTAAGATTTTGGGGGGCGTCAGATGACGGCAAAATATAAATTGTATATAAATCAATATATTAAAGAAATGCCGGCGGTGGCGTCGGTAATATTTGATGGGGTAAATGGGTGGGAAATGGTTGATGGACCCTAAACAGGCGGGTTATTCAAATCACCGTTTCTGGGGTGGAAGTAGGTCCGGCGCACCAGCGTGCGCGAGAGTAACGCGAACTGCTTGTTGGTGGTGGTAACGGACGTCGTGAGGCCCAAAAGATCGGCAAATATCGGTTCGTAAACAAAGTACACTTCGGTGACGATCATGTTCTCGCCATCGAGCATATCAACCAACAGGTCCTGCACATCGCCAGTGAATTGGGCCTCCGTACCATTGACCGTTGACGTGATAGCATCGGTGCGCAGATTGCTGACGATACTCACCGTGTCACTATTATGCAGCGTGCCGCCGCCCACGCGCTGCCAGCGAATTTTTATGAGGTGATCGACAGGGTCCTTGGTGACGGATGAAAATACCACCATCTGTTTTGCCGGCGTCCCATAAGGGCGCAGGATGGACCCGTACTGCGTGAGAATGGTGTTCACCGCACTCGTTGTCAATTGTGTCGAATCGAACTGGCTGACAACATCACCCAATACATAGCCCGACTTTTCGATTTTCTGGGTAATGAGCACATAGCGCCCGAGTTCCAGCCCGCCCCACAGAAGTATCGCCGCCACGGGAAAGAAGAACACGAATTCGATCAGTGCAAGACCCGCGCGGTCGCGGCGGAAACGATTAAGCAATGTACGTATGCAGAGCAGCATGTTCTGATTTTAAGCGGATGACGGAAGCAATGCAAGCTGGGTGAAAGGGCTATCGCTTCAGCGGGTTGTGCACCAAGATGCCATTGGCGTAATAGGTGTGATCGCCATCGAGATTGATATTATAGACGGTGTGCTTACCTGCCTGACCAGCCACAAGCGCGGTAATGGCGACCTTGCTGCCATCGGCCATGAGCATGACGTCTCCCACCGCAAGTTTCTTCGTCACCATGTGATCAACGGTCTCTTTAAAAGTCTTCTCTGGATCAATGGACTTCCAGCCCTCCGGCGTCCACACCGGATGTTCGGCCGTAATGAAGGGCGTGCCGCCATTGATCGCATAGAGCGGGTAATCCACCTCGCGAACCAGCACCTTTTGAATGGTGTTGGTGCCTGCTTGACCTTTTACCTTGTCGCCGATTTTCACCGCATCGATGCGCTTGCTCGATCCATCCGCCATCAGCACCATCGTTTCGCCGGTGAAACAACCGCCGCCGCCACCGGTGCTGCTGCCGCAGCCAGTTACTGTGCAGGTTGGGTAGGTGTAGGTGCCGCTTAACACACCGTTAGTGCAGGTGCGGACCTGCGAAGTACAGCTGCCGCAGCCACCCACCGCGCTGGACTGGAAGGCGGTGACCGTGCCGCCGCTGGCAAGCGTGCCGCCCCAGGGTAGGTTGCAGGCTGCGGCGGGAGGACAAATGGCCGCCGAGCAGGACTGGTTAGTGTAGCTGCCACTTAACGTACCGTTGGTGCAGTTGCGCAATTCTGAAACACAACTCGATCCACAGGCGACCGAACTAGACTGGTAGGCAGAAGTGCTCAGGCCGCTGGCCATCGTACCGCCCCACGGCAGCGTACAACTCGCACCACCGCCCGAGGAACTGGAAGACGAGGTGGAACTACCACTGCTACTGCCACCGCCACCGCCGGTGCCGAGTTCACAGACCAAGGGGCAGATCTGCGGCGAACGGCCAGGCGGTGTGGTGGGCGTAAACTGCATCACCCCGCCCGTCTGACAGAGATAGGTGCCGCACGCATCGGGATCCGTCACAGTGTCGAGTTCATTGAGACAGAAATTACCGCAGAGCCCCTGATAATGGCACTGGCCTGCGGCGCAGGTGCCCGCGCTGGCGCAGGCGCTATCGTCACACACGCCGGCATAGTACGAACCATAATTACAACCGACAGGTCCTGTCGTGGCGGTGGTACAATTGATAGCGATGAAGGGATTGGGTTGTGTCGGTTGAGCCGTACTGCAGCAGGTGTTCGTCATGCCGCACACGGCCCAGCCGGCAGGGGGCGTAGGCATAGGTCCCCCACCATCACACATCGGCAAATCCTGTTCCACACGGCAGTCCGGATGGGTGTAGTCCCAACAGCTTCGCGTTGCAGCATTGGGAAATTGATTGGAGAATTCAATATCCTCTTTGCCAGCATACGTCACGCACGGGGTGCAAGTGGAGCATGTATCCACCGTACAGGACTGGCTGGTATAGGTGCCGCTCAATGTACCGTTATTGCAGGTGCGCGTTTCGGATTGGCAGGTAGAGCCGCAGGCGACCGAACTGGTCGAGTAGGTAGTGACGGTTTGGCCATGCTGAATCGTGCCGCCCCAGGGAAGGTTGCATGGACAGCTCGATGATGCCGCCCCGCAATAGCTCGCCGGAAGTGCCGGTGTATTGCGCATGCAGGGGCCGTTCTGGCAAGCGGTACCAGTAGGTTGCCACAGGCAGCCGGTGGTACAGGTCTGGATATCCCAGAACTCGGGCGCTTTCTGGCAGCAAATGCCGCTACCGGGAGAATCGCAGTTATAAAGTGGGCCGCAATAATAGGCATAGCAGTAACTGGTAGTGGTGCCGCACATCCAGCGATAACGCCCGGCCCCGTCATTCGTCACCGCGCTGGGCGTAACGCTGCCAGAACATAGCGCGCTTGCTGCTGAAGGCGGCGAGCCATAGCCCACTTTACTCATGTGCGCCGTGCCGCAGGTGCTACAACCCCCGCTGCTGCTGGTGCTACTCGTCGGACAGCCGGGAGGAGGAGGAGGAGGAGGAGGAGGAGGAGGAGGTGGTGGTGGTGTACAGGTATCCACCGCGCAGGATTGATAGGTATAGCTGCCGCTTAACGTACCGTTCGTACAGGTGCGCGTTTGTGAAACACAAAGCGAACCGCAAGGCACCGTACTCGCCTGATAGGCAGTGATGCTGCCGCCATTGACGACCGTGCCGCCCCAAGGCGCCGCGCAATCTGGTGGCGGCGGTGGCGGTGGCGGCGGTGGCGGTGGCGGCGGGTTACAGCCCCCCGACGGACAGGGCGTCGGTGGAAGAGTAAGGCTCTCGATGCGCGGGCGGAAGAAGGTGCGGCGCGCCAGCGTGCGCCCGGCGATTTTAAAACCGCTTTGAGAAATGCCGGAAAGCAACGACTCCACAATCGGCCGGTATTGGAAGAATGCCTCGCAGACAATCATGTTTTCGCCGACCGGCATGGTCGAAAGCTGGGTGGCATAATCACCAGTGAAGCTGGCCGTGGTGCCATTGACCGCCGCCGTGACCGCATTGGCATTGAGATTATTGACCACACTCATCGTGTCGGCATTGGTAAGCGTCCCGCCACCGGCGCGCTGCCAGTTGATGCGGATCGTGCCGTTGGCCTGTTTGGTGACCGATGAAATAATCGCCACCTGCTTCACCTGCCCCCCATAGGGGTTCATGATGGTGTTGAACTGGGCGAACACCGTATTCATATTGGCGTCGTTCAGATCGGCCTGAGCGTACTGGGTGACGATATCGCCAATCACAAAGCCGGCTTTTTCGATTTTTTGGTTGATCAGCACATAGCGCGACATTTCAATCGCACCGAACAGCAGCACCAGTACTACGGGGGTGATGAGCGCAAACTCAATCAGCACGACACCAGCACGGTCGAGACGGAAACGTTGCAGCAATGTCTTCTTTTCTATCTGCATTGGCTCGATTCTATGTGAAAAGTCTCATGAATGCAACTATCCTATTTCACAGACGATCGGACAAATCGATGGGCCTTGGGGTGGACCGGTGGGCGTAAATTGCAGCAACCCGCCCGGTAGGCAGGACTGGGTACCGCAAACCCCCGGATCGATCACATAAGAGCCCGCATCCAAACAGAAATCGCCACAGGTGCCCTGATAATGGCATTGGCCAAACGCGCAAGTGTTGCCGCCAGACGATGTGGAGGGCGGCGGTGGCGGGGTCGGCGTGCCCTCGCGTGGACGGAAAAAGGTGCGGCGAACAAGTGTGCGTGAGGCAATCTTGAAGTCATTCTTGGAAATGCCCACGAGTAATTGGTCGACGATGGGCTGGTAAGCAAAGAAGACTTCGCAGACCAGCATCGCCTCACCGACCGGCATGGTTGCAAGCTGGGTGGCCACATCGCCGGTAAAAGTGGTGGGCATGCCGTTCACGCTGGCCGTGATGGCACTGGCATTGCGGGAACTCACAATACTCACTGTATCGGCATTGCTAAGCGTGCCGCCACCGACTTTCTGCCAGTTGATACGAATCACGCCGTCAGCCTGCTTGGTGACTAAGGAAATAACCGCCACTTCTTTCGCTGCTGTCCCGTACGGATTCAGGATGGTATTCAGCTGATCGAAGGTCGGGCCGATATTGGCGGCGGCAATGTCAGCCCAACGATACTGGCTGGCAATATCGCCCAGCACAAACCCGGCCTTCTCGATTTTCTGACTGATGAGTATGTAGCGCGACACTTCAATCGCACCGAACAGCAGCACCAGTATCACAGGCGCCACTAGCGCAAACTCGATGAGCGCAACGCCACGTATATCAGCGATGCATGGGAACGTGCGTAGCCCGAAGGGCGAGCCTTTAGAGGGGGATCCGCCTTCGCCAAGGCTACGGCGGACAAGGCGGGAGCGGGGTAGCCTTGAGCGTTTCAGTGAGGCCGAAGGCCGAGCTGCAAATAAACTTCGCCCCCTGCGCGTCTGCGCGCCACCAAAAAGAAGCGCGTTGAAACAGCGTTGCCAGTAATCAAAAAAATGGCACGCGCTTCCCATCAGTTGAAAGGCTCGTTTTTAAGCAGGGTGGCCGAGGTGATCATGATGACACCTTCCTGACACCCTTCAACGCCGCCGCTATGGCACCCGAAGAATTCTTTGACGAACGGTATCTGCACTTTCCACGGATAGTAAACGCGGAGTTCAACAAGCTCGCCCGCATTGCCAAGCGAGGCATCGGTCATCTGGCCGGGACCGGCATCATACACCCCGTTGCCGTTCACATCCTGCCAGAGCGTGCCCTGCGGGCAGGGGCCGCCGACGGTGGGCACATCATTCAGCAGACAAATGTCGCGTGAGGCGGGCACCCCGCCATCGACAACCTTATTGGCATCGACAATGATACTGTTGGCATGAATCAGCCCGCCGGTTTTTTCGCGCACGACGCATTTCACATAATCCGCACGGTTTGCCGTGTTGCTGCAAGCACCCGCACTGTCCTGCCCCTTACCGAGGGAGGCGGCACGCGATCCGTGCATCACCGCACTTTCCACCACCACGCTGGAGAACATGACCAGACCATATTCGATGATGACAAACAGGATGAGGAAAAAAATGGGCGATACGAGAGCGAGCTCGACAAGCGTCGCGCCGGAGTTGTTGTCAGAGAATTTTTTAGCTGATCGATGCATAATTGGTTTATTTCTTTTGTAGAGTGAGCCTATTATGAACCAGAATTCCGTTGGCGTGATAGGTGCGGTCACCGCTTAACGTAGGGTCGTAGACCTTACGGTGGTTGCCGTCGTAATGGCGCACCAGCGAGGTGATTCGTTCTTCCCTGCCATCTTCTAACCGTATGACATCGCCCACCTGAAGCCGGATCGTGACCATCTCGCCATCGGTTTCTTTAAAAGTAAGTGCAGGGTCTACAGACTTCCAGCCGTCCCGAGTCCACACGGAATGCCCGGCGCTGATGAAAGGCTTGCTGTAATTGATCGAGTACAACTCTTCATCCGTATCGTAGACAAAGACATTCCTGATACGGTTGGTGCCGTTCTGTCCGCGCACCATGTCGCCTTTTTTGAGCATATCGATCCGCTTGCTGCTGCCATCCGCCATCAGCACCATCGTCTCGCCGGTGAAGCAGCCACCACCGCCACCGCCAGCAGAAGTGCCGCTTGTGGAGGAGCTTGTGGAGGAGCTTGTGGAGCTTGTCGAAGAGGTCGACGATGACCCACCCGTATCCACCCCCGACCCGAACGGCTCGTTCTTGAACACCGTCGCCGAGGTGATCATGATGACGCCCCTCTGACAGCCCGCCTGGGACTGATTGCCCTGACAGCCGAAGAAGCTGCTCATGAAGGGCATTTGTACCTTCCACGGATAATAGACGCGGATTTCCACCAGATCGCCGTAATTGCCGAGCGAGGCTTCGGTGGTGACAAAGCCTGTATCGTAGATCCCGTTGCCGTTAATATCCTGCCACGGCGTACCGTTGGGACAGGTGCCGCCAACGCTCGGCGGGTTGTTCATGCAAATATCGGGGGTCACCGTGGCAGGCACCCCTCCATTGGCCACCGTATTGGCCGCGATTGCCACGCGTTCGCCATGGATAAGTGCGCTAGTCTTGTCGCGCACCATACAGGTAACGTAGCCAAGCCGGTCCGAGGTGGTGCTACAAGTGCCGGTCGCGGCTCCGGTTGTACCGATCGCCACAGCGCGGGAAGCATGCATGACCGAACTTTCCACCACTACGCTGGAGAAGGTGACCAAGCCGTATTCAACCACGGCGGCAAGGATGAGAAAAAATACCGGGGCAACAATGGCGAACTCGATGATCGTTGCACCGATGCGATTGCGTAAGAATCGTTTAAGAAGCCGAATCATCATGCAGTGCACCCCCATCGCGAATAGTTAACATTATACACAAATTTTAACCTTTGCCTAGCCCGCATAATCACTTCTTCTTAGCCAATCCGACTCCGTCGCGGCAGGTTAAGTTCCCGGTTCATATATATATTCATCAATAATCCACAGGCGACAAGCGTGGCGAGAAGGAACGACCCGCCATAGGATAAGAAGGGTAATGGCACGCCCACCACGGGGATCATGCCCATCACCATCGCCATATTAATGAATATATGGGTGAATATCATGGCGGCAACGCCTGCTGCCACCAGCCTGCTGAAGGCCGAGCGGCAACGCATCGCCAGCATCATGGCAAAGGAAAGCAGGGATGCATACAATAGCAGGAGCACCACCACACCAACGAAACCAAGTTCTTCGGCAAGCATGGTGAAAATAAAATCGGTTTGTTTTTCCGGCAGGAAGTCAAGCTGGCCTTGCGAGCCTTTGAGCAGCCCCTTGCCGAATAAACCGCCCGAACCGATGGCGATTTTCGACTGGATGATATTGTAGCCGGCGCCAAGCGGGTCGGAGTTGGGATCGAGGAACGTCATGACGCGTTTCTTTTGATAGTCATGCAGGAAACTATAGGCGACGGGGGCGGCGGCGGCGACGGCGGCGATGGCTCCGGCAAAATAATACCAGCCGATGCCCGCCATGAAACACATCGTGAAGGCAATCATCGACACAATGGTCGCCGTGCCGAGATTGGGCTGGTGCAGAATTAATCCCACCGGAATCAGCGTGAGGATAATCGGCAGGATGAGCGCAACGAAATGCCGCGTGCTGTCGAGCACGGCGCCATGAAAATAGCGGGCGAGTGCCACAATCAATCCAAGCTTCATCAATTCCGACGGCTGGATATTGAAGGCGCCCAAACCAATCCAGCGCTGGGCGCCCATGCCCATCACACCCACCGCTTCGACGATGATGAGTAGCACAAGACACAGCACATAGGCCGGATAGGACAAGCGGAACAGCGTCGGCAATGGAACCACTGCCACCACCACCATCAGCACCAGCCCCATCGCAAGACGTATGGCCTGCGGTATGGCAAACACGCGCACATCACCACCAGCGGCAGAGAATTGCATCACGAGGCCCAGCAGGCTGAGGATAAGAATCACCCAGACCATGCCACCATGCATATCCCGTGCACGCTTCAACCACCGACGGATGCGTGTGGCGGAGATCACGCACCCTCCTGCGGAATGGCGATGGGACGGGGAGCGGGGCCTTCCATCAACTCGAGTGCTTTGCGCAGCACATCGCGCGCGACGGGTGCAGCCGCCGAAGCGCCTCCGCCGCCATGCTCGATAATCACCGAACAGCAGATGCTAGGTTTGGACGACGGCGCATAGCCGACAAACCACGCATGGTGACGAAACTCCCACGGCAGCGTTTTCTGGTCCTGCCCGACCACCAGCAGTTTGCGCACCTGCGAGGTGCCGGTTTTCCCGGCGAAGCGGTATGCTTCTTCCTTGATCGTGCTGCCAAGCGCGGTGCCGTGCGGCGCGTTGACCACCATATCCATCCCGCGCTGAATCATTTCGAGATGGTTGGGATCGATATCAATATAGCCCTCATCTCTGTCTTTTTCTGCCATCAGCAGCCGCGGCAGGATTTTCTTGCCGCCATTGGCGATGCGCGCGGTCATGATGGCCATCTGCAGCGGTGATGCGAGCACGTCGCCCTGACCAATGGCGCTATTGATAGTCTCGCCAGGATTCCACGCCGCGTTACGTACTTTTTGTTTCCAGCTTGGGCTTGGTACAATCCCCGGTTTTTCTCCACGCAGCTTGAGACCGGAGAGTTTACTCAAGCCGAATTCCTGCGCCACGTTCGCAATCGCCTCGATGCCCGCATCGCGACCAACCGTATAAAAGAATGTATCGCAAGATTGCGCGATGGCTTCTTCAAGACCGACTGTACCGTGGCCTTCCGGCTTCCAGCAGCCGAAGCGATGGTCGCCGAGATAAAAATAGCCCGGGCAATGCACTCGTGTGCGCGACGTCACTTTGCCGGTTTTTAATCCGGCGAGCCCGGTCATCATCTTGAAGGTCGAGCCCGGCGGATAAAGACCCGCGATCGCCTTGTTATGCAGCGGAGTCTTCGGATTGGCGTTGAGCGCTTTCCAGTATTTAGTGGTAATGCCTTTGCTAAATTCGTTGGGGTCGAAGGCCGGCACCGAGACCAGCGCCAGAACCTCGCCGGTATGGATATGCATCACGACCACGCCACCCGACTCCTCGCCCAAGCGCTCGACGACAAATTCCTGCAGGCGGCTATCGATGGTGAGGGCGAGCTCTTCGCCGGAACCGGGATCGCGTTTCTCAAGCTCGCGCACGGGGGAACCCTGCGCATTCACTTCCATCTGCCGCGTACCCGCAACACCGCGCAAGCGCTCCTCATACAAGGCTTCGATACCGTTTTTCCCGATGCGGAAATCCGGTTGCTTCAAGAGTGGCTGATTATCCTTCACCTCCTCCTCTGCCACCTTGCCCACATAGCCGATGAGGTGCGAGAGATGGTCGGCGAACGGGTAATGCCGCCACTGGCCTTCCTCGATAAACGCCACCGGTAAATCCGGCTGATTGTATTCGATCTTTGCCATCTCGGGCCAACTCAAATGCTCGCGCACCAGCACCGGAAATCCGGCTTTGGCTTTGCGTAGCTCGTTGCGGACTTCCGTTGCAGCAGCATCGGAAATCGGCAGAAGTTTAAGTAGCGATTCCAGCGTGGCCAGCGCCCGCTTGCTGTTGTCGCTCTCCAGCATCAGCCGGTAATTAACCTGGTTCATCGCAAGCGGCACAGAAAAGCGGTCGGTAATGAGTCCGCGCGGCGGAATGATGAGCTGTACCTTGATGCGGTTGCCTTCCGCTTCAGTGACGAACTCTTCCCCCTTGATGAATTGCAGGTAATAAAGCCGCGACAAAAGCAGCGCACCCACAGCCGCCTGCACGCCGCCAAACACCAGTGCGCGGCGGGATACCATTCGGTTGAGGTCAAGGGTGCGGGCCATAAGGAGTGCTAGTCGCTAGTGCTA
>JANNSK010000042.1:0-15744 GCA_031402515.1 Alphaproteobacteria bacterium
CGAAAAAGGCGCCGTCACCCATCCCGGCGCCGAAAAAGAAACGCACGTGTTCGCGGATATTTAATTAAACGCCCAACTTAAAAATAAGCGAGCAGGCAGGCGCGGCGGCGGCAAGGTCATACGTATTGGCGTCGGTGATGCAGTTATTGAGCGTGGCATCGGTGAATTGCTGGAGCGCGCCGAAGCCGGGCTGGCCGTCATCCATTTTGGTGTCGAGATTCCAGGCGTCGGTGGAAACCAGTGAGGCGCCAGTCGTGAGTGAAGCAGCAGTTGCCGTGCCGTAGAACATCAGGTTGCCTTTGGCGTCGCCCAAGAAACTCGCATCCGGCGTGGCGTAATACTGTACCGAGAAACCACTTCCCACCCGGCGTGATTTTGGGCAGTTGGTGCCAAGTACACAATGCGGGTCGCCGCCGCCGCCGGTAACGCCGCTATAGGTTCCTTCCGCGAGTTGCGCATTGGCGAGATGCTGCCAGAAACGGAACACCTCATAATAATAGGCGCCGCCGGAGCCGATGAAATTATCGCCATTGCCGTTACAGGTGGTGGTGCTGGCGCTGGATGTGCCGGCACAAGTGATGGTGTAATTATCGCTGCTGTCGCCGTCCACGTTGCTCCAGTAGGACACCGCGTTGTTCATGTCGCCCGGCAGCGAGCGGTAGCGCTCGACAAAGGCATTCGTTGCTTGCTGGTAGCGTTGCAGGTCTCGGCTGACACTGCGGATTTCTCCGGCGCGAATGAGCGATTGCCCTGCCACCACGCTGCCGATAATCAGGCCGATAACGACGAGCACAATACTTAGTTCAATCAGAGAAAATGCACCAAGAAAACCTCGAAAGGGCACGTCGCGTAGCGCGAAAGCGCGAGCCGGAGCGAAGCGAACGAGGGGGGGCGGTAGCGGGGGCGCCTTCGCCCCCCGGCGCGTTAGCGCCAGTTTAAGCCGCATTCTTATCTTCATTACCGATGCCAAGCATCTTGAGCTTGCGGTGCAGGGCCGAGCGCTCCATGCCGACGAAGTTCGAGGTCTTCGAAATGTTCCCGCCGAAACGATTGATTTGCGCGGCGAGGTATTGTTTCTCGAACGTCTCGCGGGCCTCGCGTAACGGCATCGACATGATGTCGGACGAAAGCTCAGGGCGCAGCACGGTGATGTTGGAATCGATAAGCTCAGGTGGCAAGGCGTCGGCGGTGATTTCGCCAGCGCCATTCACGCCGGTTCCTGGCTGCGCCATAATGATGAGCCACTCCATGACGTTGCGCAACTGGCGCACGTTGCCAGGCCAGTTGTAGGATTGCAGCACGGCAAGCGCTTCCTCGCCCAGGACGCGGGTGGGCAGGCCCATCGCATCGGCGGCGCGTTTGAGGAAATGCACCGAGAGCGACGGAATATCGTCGCGGCGCTCGCGCAGGTTTGGCATGCGCAGCGGCACGACATTCAGGCGGTAATAAAGGTCTTCACGGAAACGGCCCGCGGCGATTTCTTCGGCGAGGTCCTTGTTGGTGGCAGCGATGACGCGCACATCGACCTGTACGCGCTTGTTACCGCGTACGCGCTCGAAGCTCTGCTCCTGCAGCGCGCGCAGCAGGCGGCCTTGGGTTTCCATATGCATGTCGGCGACTTCGTCGATGAACAAGGTGCCGCCATGGGCGCGCTCGAGCAAGCCAAGCTTCTCCGCACCGCCATTCGGGTTGGTGTCTTCGGTGCCAAACAATTCGGCTTCGATGCGGCTCGGTGTGAGCGACGCGGCGTTGAGCACGACGAAATGCGCATGTCCACGCATCGAACGCGCGTGAACGAGGCGGGCGATGAGTTCCTTGCCGGTGCCCGGCGCACCGGTAATCAGCACGCGCGAGTTGGTTGGTGCTACTTTCTCGACCGTCTGCCGCACCGTATTAATCGCCGCTGACGTGCCGATCAGCTCGCTCTCGGAGTGGCTGCGTTTTTTGAGTTCGACATTTTCGCTACGCAGTTTTGCCGCCTCAAGCGCCCGTTTGACAATAATCAGCAGGCGTTCGGAGGAAAAAGGCTTCTCGAGGTAATCATAGGCGCCCATTTTAATGGCGCTGACGGCGGTTTCGACATTGCCGTGGCCTGAAATCATGACAACCGGCACATGCGGGTATTTTTTCTGCACGATTTCCAGAATCCCCAGCCCGTCGAGCTCGGAGCCCTGCAGCCAGATGTCGAGGATAATGGCGGAAGGCACCCGCTCGGCGAGGCTTTTCAGCGCCCGGTCGGAGTTGTTGGCGGTGCGGACATTGTATTTTTCGTCCGTCAGGATGTCAGAAATGAGGGAGGTAATATCGGATTCGTCGTCGATGACAAGGATATCTGCAGCCATGGGAAGCAACCTTCACGTTGATTTTGTTAAACTTTTTGCTTGGCCGGAGCGTGCTTGGTTTCTGCTCTTGGGTAGTGCTGTTGCCCGAAAGTTACACTATGGCATCCATTTGTCCAGCAAAACTTTTAGTAGTGGGTATGCGCCGCTTTTACCACTGTATGCTGTGGGTAAGTCGGGCGGAGGATGTGGCAAAAAACCCATCTCCCTCGGCAGGAGTTCAAATTGTCATCAAATCTTCACACTTCTCCCTCGAAAAAGGTGGTAGAAATGGACATTAACAACCCACTGGAACTGAGAACGGAGATACGTAATGGCTACTAATGATGACTTCGATGATTTCCCCAAACTCGAATTAGTGGGGTCGCCTGAGTGGAAGGCGCGTATGGAACGGGAACAGCCCGGTTTTGAGGAGCGCCGGAAGCAGGCATGGATTGATCGCGCCGATGACTGGCGTAAGGACGAAGAAGCAATCATTAAAGATTGGTGCGCTGTTCCCAAGCACAAGGGCAGCCCTGATTGTGATCCCAAGGCTATCGAAGAACATCTCGCGAGTTTCGACCGCGACCAGCGCCAGAGGATAGATGCAATGGGCGGCAAACGTCCCACAGCGCCCGCTTCTGCGGAAGCGGCACCGTCGGCACCTGCGGCCCCCGCACCCAGCGGCGGCAATGTGGATCAAGAGATCGATCGCTGGAGACGGGACAGCAGCTGGAGCGGCTGGAATGGCCCTTCCCAGAATCCAGATCTCGATGCGCAAAAGAACCAGCCCTGGCAGTTCGGCAATCCTGCTCCCACCACTCCCCCGACATTCGGTAACGATGGTGCAGGCAGGTCTACCAAGTAACCTCTAGGCCAACGGACGAAAAAACGGCGCCCATGAGGCGCCGTTTTTATGTGTGCATATTGCAGTGATCATGTCAGTTGTGTCGACGGAGTTGCCTTGCCCCTGTCGAGCGGCGTTTTGGGCACTTCCACATCGTTCATGGACAGTACCGGATTGGTGTTCCTGTCCTGCGCGCGCTTGAACTCGGCATAGAGCTGCTTGAATCGCGGGCTGTCCAGCGCCTTATCCACCAGATCAAGATCGCCCGGCGCGCCGTGAACAGGGTTCTTTGCCATGAATTTCTTGCTGTGGCGGAATCCCGTCAGCATGATCGCGATCAGGTCTGCCTCGGCTTCGAGGGCCTTGGCCGACGAGGATGTGCCGTGCAGCAGGTATTCGACGAGATTCTGGCCTTTGCCGCTCTGCTCGCGTCGCAGTTGGTAGGCATGCGCCACCTGGTGGGCGAGGTAGTATTCCTGCTCGGCCGGGGTTTTGCGATTGAAATCTGTCGGGATATAGATCGTGTGCGCGCCCGGTAAATTCGAGGCTTTCTGCTGGGTGACGATCTTCAGCGGCGGCATGCCCGTAGCACTGAAGAAGCTGTTCAGCGTACGTTCATAGCCGGCCACCAGCGTACGCGTGCTCTGCGGTTCGTTCGAAGCCACGAGGGGAGGAGGTGCACCGTCGATCGCTTTCCTGCGTTTTTGCATGGATAGTGGGCAATCTTTTGTAATATTCATGTTCTGCACCAGTTCTTCGCGAACAGCGGCGGGTGGGTGCTCATCCGTTTCTCCGGGAGGATCCCCTCGAATAGCGCGAATCGCTCCTGCTTTATCCCCGCTGATGCATACGCCTGCCACATCGGCCTCTGCCTCGTATTTATGCTCCGGTTTCCGGTTAAGAGTAGAAGGGTTGCGCAGCCGTAAGGGCAGCAGTTCGCCGTTCGGGTATTTATCTTGCCACCCATGCCCTACTTCATGGGCGAGAACCGTGAAGAGGTTATCCGTACTACCCCGTAACAGGCGGGGATGAAGAAAAACACGTGGGGGATTGGTATCGTAATAATGACCCGTGCCGTGGTTAGGGGAAATATAGAGCTTACATTCCGGAACATTCGCAACTATGCAAAATTCTTGGAATTTTGCATAGAGCTCGGGGTAGTTTCGTGCGGTGACCAGCACTGCATCTGGATCGTTTTCTGGGTCTACTCGGCGTCTACTGCGAGCCATTGTGTGTACCTTTGTTGAACTGTACCCATACTATCAGTGGCGCAAAGCTGCGTGTGTGAAGTTTTGATGAAGATTGTCGCAGAAGTCCATCGCCCGTTGTTTTATAATGGTTTTCTGGCTCGATGCGGTGCCCTACAGCTTCTTCGGTAGCACCACCGTAACAATAGCGCCGCCCGCATCGCGGTTGGCGAGGGTGAGGGTGGCCTTATGCTCCTCCAGCGACTTTTTGGAAATGGCAAGCCCAAGCCCGGTGCCGCGGGCGCGGGTTGTCACATACGGCTCGGTCAGTTTGGCGATAAGTTCGGCCGGGAAGCCCGGCCCGTTATCCTCGACCGTGATTTTCCTTCCGGTACTTTGGCATAGAGTAGTCATCGGCGCGTACGCGCTCGGTCGCCGCCATGCGTTTGGCGATGGGACCGATATGAGGCGCACGGCGAGCATCATTCCCACCCAGATAGAGGCAAGGAGCAGCAGTAGCGCCACCAGCATGAACACCGCGAAGAACTGCCGCTGGATGCGGTTGATGTCGCGTTTGATTTTGCGGTATTGCAGTACGGTGCTTTTCGCCGTCTCCGTCTGGGTGAGCACCTGTGGATCGACCACGCGGTGGGGGCCAGAGCACTACTGGTTTTGTTGGGACAAAATTCTGATTATTTTCTGAGATGCCTGTCCAGTTTTATAAAGGACTAGGTCAGGCTTTGAACTGCTCACTAGGTTCAGTGCCTAATTCCACCGGGCTTGGGGCTGAAGGCTCACCACCGTTCATGCAGCTTTCAGTTACCTTATGGCGAATATGGCGAGCAACATAGCTGGCCTCTTCCTCGATCGATTTTTTGGTAGGAGGGGCGACCTTTGGGACTAGGCCCCAGGTGTTGTCGCTCACCCAATTCACCAAATACGCTCCAGAGCCTGCATAACTATCCCAGCCATCGCGTTCCCAGCCATCGCTTATGCCGTATTGTTTTTTAGCTTCTTTCACGAACTTTTCAGCTACTTTGTAGTCTTCGATAGCATCGCCAAGGCCTCTTCCGCGAACAAAAAGCGGCCAACGAACCACGATTCTATCATCAAAAACCAATTGACCATGTTCATTTTTCTTGGGGGTTTCCACAACAATATACCACCCAATATCAGATTTTTTAGGTTCTGCGCCGCTTACTGGTGCGCTATAATCTGGGATTTGACCATATCTTGGTTTTCGTTCTTGTCCGTTTGGGAAGTGTGTTATTTCCCATGGAGTAAGCTCGAAGGCTCTTTGATCTGTTTGCTTGGGGTTGAACTCAGGGTCTAGCTTTTGGTTGGCGACGTCAAGTCTCGCATTGCGCGAAGCATCCAGAGCTTCTTTGTACTTGGCATAAAATTCATCGCCAGCCTTATTTCCTTCGGTGGCGCATGTATTTATGTCTGTCATAATACCCCTCTGTTTTTCGATGATTGCTTTAGACGTTGTGCCTCAACCCACTATGGCAGATTTTTATGACAGCATGATGACAGTTTTATGACAGTTTCGTGAAGATTTGTATTCTATCGCGCCTACAGCTTCTTCGGTAGCACCACCGTAACAATAGCGCCGCCCGCATCGCGGTTGGCGAGGGTGAGGGTGGCCTTATGCTCCTCCAGCGACTTTTTGGAAATGGCAAGCCCAAGTCCGGTGCCGCGGGCGCGGGTTGTCACATACGGCTCGGTCAGTTTGGCGATAAGTTCGGCCGGGAAGCCCGGCCCGTTATCCTCGACCGTAATGGTCACATCCGCCTCACCCTCCTTGAGCGACAGGATGATTTCGCGGAGGTCCTTGGGGTCCGTTTCGAGCGCTTCCGCCGCATTCTTGAGCAGGTTGAGCAGCACCTGACCGATTTGCGATTCATCGCACGTTACCATCACCGGTGCCTCGGGCAGGCGGAGCGTATAGCGGATATCGGGGTGCACGGTTTGCTCCGAGAACACCGATTTTCTGATCAGCATGACGAGATTCTCCTCGCGGAAGACAGCTGTCGGCATGCGGGCGAAGGCGACGAACTCCTCCACCATGCGGCCGATATCCTTCACGTGGCGGCCGATCGTGTCGAGGTAGCGTTCGTAGGATTCGCGGTCAGAAATTTCGTCGATAAATTTGCGGCGCAAGCGCTCGGCGGAAAGCGTAATCGGCGTCAGTGGATTTTTGATTTCGTGCGCGATGCGGCGCGCTACATCCGCCCATGCCGCATTGCGCTGCGCGGCGACCAGTGCGGTGATGTCGTCCACTGTCACGATGAATCCTTCAATCGATGCGCCAAAGCGTTCCGCCGTCACCTGCACATGCAAAGTGATGCGGCGATCGCCGTGCTGCACCGTGCAATTGGCCGAAGCGGTGCGCTCCGGCCGCAACTCCGATTGCTTGAGCAGGTGGGCAACCTCGGGCAATAGTTCCGTAATCGGCCTGCCGCTGATGATGGCGTTTTCTTCCAGCCCGAGCAGTTGCAACGCGATGCCATTATGTAGCGTTATTTTGTATTCCGCATTCACCGCGACAATCCCCGCCGATACGCCGGAAAGCACGGCTTCCGTAAACCTTCGGCGCTCGTCGAGCAGGCGGTTGGCTTCGAGCAAATCATGTCGCTGCGTTTCGAGCTGGCTGGTCATGCGATTAAAGGTGCGTCCAAGATTGGCAATCTCGTCGTCATGTTTTCCTTCCGGCACTTTGATGGAATAATCGCCAGCGCGTACGCGCTCAGTCGCCGCCATCAGTTTGGTGATCGGGCCGATGAGGCGCACGGCGAGCATCATCCCTGCCCAGATCGAGGCGAGCAGCAACAGTAGCGCCACCAGCATGAACACCGCGAAGAATTGCTGCTGGATACGATTGATATCACGTTTAATCTTTCGGTATTGCAGCACGGTGCTCTTCGCCGTTTCCATCTGGGTGAGCACTTTGGGATCGACCACGCGGCCGACCATCAAATAGAGCGGCGGTGCCACACTGATGCGTATGACCGCCTGGATTTTATCGTCGTCCTCGCCGAAGACCACCACGTTGTCGGAATCAGCGCGGGCGAGGACTTCCTCGGGCAGCCGCTCGAAGATCAGCGAGAAGGAAAGATTAGATCGTGCGATCACACGATTGCGATCGAACACCACGGCTTCGGAAAGATTGCGTGCATTTGATGCCTGCGAAATCATCTGGCTGAAGAGCGGTGGATTATCGAATGCCGTGGGCAATTGCTGCTGGATGACTTCGGCCATGGTCAGCGCGTCGGTACGAATAGAATTTTTATGCTCATCGATATAAGCGGTGGCGACCGACACCGAATCTTCAAGTGCCGAGGATACGCGGGCATCGAACCAAGCCTGGATGCCGTAGTTGAAAAACAGCGCGGAAAAAAGCGAGAGCACCACGGTCGGCACTACCGCGACCACGCAGAACATCATGATGATACGCGATTGCAGGCGGGTGCCGATCAACCCTCTTTTTGACTGCTTCCAGATCAGCGTCGCCCGATGTACCACGATGAAGGCAAGGCTCACCAACAATGCTGCCAGGCCTATCAGCACAAAAATTAATGTACGCTGCGATACGCCGTCGGCCGAGGTCAGCGCGTCGATCTGTACGAGTAGCGTGATGAGCAGCGCAATCAGCGCCGTGCCCATGACCGTCAGTACGCGCCCCGCCCAGCGGCGCATGCCGTGATCAATCGATGGCTGTTGGGGAGTGGGAATGCTCATCGGTGCAGTGCTCATGCGGCGTCGCTATGCGGTGCAGGAATATTCAGTGCGCGGATTTTTTTGCGCAGCGTATTGCGGTTGATACCCAAGATCTCCGCAGCGGCTTTCTGGTTGCCGCCAGTGGCACGTAGCGTCTGGGTGATTAACGGTTTCTCAAGCCGTGCCAATACGCGCTCGTAGAGCCCGCGCGCCGGGTGTGCACCTTTATGCGCTGCAAAATAATTTCCGAACTGCGTTTCAAGAAAGGATTCGATAGAGGGTGGGATGAGATCAGTAGCATTATCCGTCGCTGTGACTTTAGGCGCAGCAGAAGAAAGCAGCGGCGTCACGTCGCGCGCGGCGATGATGGGCAGAGCGGTAATAGCGCAGAGGCGGTACACGAGATGCTCAAGCTCGCGCACATTGCCCGGCCAGTGGTGCGTAGTGAGAAGTGACATGGCTGTCGGATCGAATTGTTTGCTGCGCAATCCGCGTGTGCTGGCTTGATTGAGGAAATGTTGCACCAGTAGGACGATATCATCGGCGCGCTCGCGCAAGGGCGGAATACGTATCGGCACCACATGTAGGCGGAAGTATAAATCTTCGCGGAATGTCCCGGCAGCGACGAGCGCTTGCAAATCGCGGTGGGTGGCAGTGACAATGCGCACATCGGTTTTAATCGGTGCACTCGTGCCAACCGGCATGATCTCCTGCTCCTGTAACACACGCAGCAGTCGTGTTTGCGCTGCCATCGGCATATCGCCAATTTCGTCGAGGAACAGGGTGCCGCCATGCGCCTTCACAAATGCGCCATCCTGTTTTTGATAGGCACCGGTGAAAGCACCTTTCTCGTGACCGAACAGCGCACTTTCAACGAGCTCCTGTGGGATGGCGGCCATGTTGAGCGCAACGAACGGTTTTTCCTTGCGGCGCGATAGCGCGTGCAGTGTGCGTGCGATGATTTCTTTGCCGGTACCCGACTCGCCCTGAATCAGCACGGTGAGATCGTTGCCGATTAAACCGGCCAGTGTGCGGAAGACATCTTGCATCGCTTTCGACTTGCCGATGAGGATGAGGCTGGAGGTGATACGGACGATGCCTTCGGATTCGTTACTCGTCGCTTGTTGCTCGTTGCTCATTGCGCGTTGCAAGGCATCCATTAGCACAGCGAGATCGAACGGTTTGGGTAGGAATTCAATCGCCCCAAGTTCCTGTGCGCTTGCCGCATTGAGCAGCGTGTTATGCGCACTCATCACGATTACGGGAAGATCGGGCCGCGCTGTGCGCCAGCGTTTCAACCCGTCGAGACCGTTGCCGCCCGGCATGGTGACATCGGTGACCACGCAATCGCCCAGGCCTTGTTTCACCCAAGCGTCGATGTCGCTTATATGCTCACTGGCCATGACCGCATAGCCACGGTTTTTCATCGCCCGCGTGAGCACGGTGAGGATGCTGATATCGTCATCCGCCAGAAGAATGGTTTTGGGGAGTTCCTGCATATGCTGCCGATGCCTTTTTATATATGGGGCAGTCTCATGAGCTGCCTAAAATTTAGGCACGACAGATAGCAGGGAATCAGTAGGTTGGCAAATAAAGCGTGAAACGCGCCCCGCCGGATGGCGCGGCTTCGGAAGAAATAAGCCCCTCATGTTCCTCGATAATTCTTGCAACCACGGCCAGGCCAAGCCCTTTGCCGCTGGTTTTGGTGGTGGTGAAGGGGGCAAATAACCGGCCTTCAAGGGTGGGGGAGACGCCCGGACCGTTATCCATAACGCTAATGGCCACGGGCAGTTGTTTGCCCGCCGCGTTGCGCCGTGTTTCGCCCAACGCGTAGCGCGAGGAGAGGGTGATCGTCGGTTGTTCCATAGTGGCGATTGCTTCGGCGGCATTTTTAAGAAGATTGAGTAACGCCTGGACCAGCGCGTCGCGGTCGCCGCGAATATCTGGCAGCGACGGGTCGTAATCGAGCACGAAGGTGAGCGCGGGAAATGACGTGGCGATGGCAAGCCGCGCATGTTCGAGCACTTCATGGATGTTGAGTGCCTGCATTTTTTTCGGCGGCGTGATCGACAGCGGATCGAGCGTGGCGATGAGCTGCTCCAGCCGGTCGACTTCCTTGCCGATGAGTTCGCATAGCGGCGCATCGTCAACGTTCGCCGATTCTTTCAGCAATTGCGCCGCGCCCTTGATCGACAGCAGCGGGTTGCGGATTTCATGCGCCAGCATCGCCGCCATGGTCGCCGAAAGCTGGGTGTAGTTGGCCGGTTCTTTTGTTGTCGCCATGTCGAGCAGCACCAGCGCTTCGCCCGCGCCATGCGGTGTCACCCACGCGGTGGCTGGCGTCGAGGCGATCACGATGTCGCGCAGGTGGGTGGTGCGATCTTCACCAATCGCGCGGGTGATGGCGAGGTTGAGCGGGTGGTGTTCGCCGAGCGTCGCCGTCAGTTGCGGCGCGCGCAAGGTTGCTGTCAGGTCTTCGGCGGCGGCGTTGGCATGGGTGACGCGGCCCGACACATCGACCAGCATTGCCGCCAGCGGCAGTGCGTCGAGCCAACCCTCGGCGCTATAGCTCCCCCCTTGAGGGGGAGCGGGATTTGCCCTTGCAAATCCGTGGGGGGTATTCTTCGTAGCCCTTCCCCCCACCGACGCGCTGAAGGAGCGCGTCGACTCCCCCTCAAGGGGGGAGTTAAAGGAGCGTAGGCGTGGTTTATTCGCCATCGGTGACCACCTCATGGGCCCTGCTCGTGATGCCGCGGGATAACAGCGTGTCGTAATAGGTGCGGATGGTTTCTTTGACCGCCTCCGCATCCAGTAATTTGTTGATGTTTTGGCGGTATTCGGCGGAGGAATGCAGGCCCGACGCATACCAGCCGATATGCTTGCGCGCGACGCGGATGCCCACATTATGGCCGTACATCGTGAGCATATCCTCGTAGTGGTTCAGCAAAATATCGCGCTGCTCGGCGAGCGTCGGCTCGGGCATGTGGCGGCCCTTCAGATATTCGCAAACCTGCTGCACGAACCACGGGCGGCCATACGAACCGCGGCCGATCATCACGCCGTCGGCGCCCGATTCATCGAGCGCGCGGTCAACATCCGCAAACGTGGTGATGTCGCCATTGGCGATGACGGGCAGCTTCACTGCTTCTTTCACTTTGCGGATGAACGACCAGTCGGCGGAGCCTTTATACATCTGGCAGCGTGTGCGCCCATGCACGGTGATCATGCGGATGCCGACATTCTCGGCGATCTTGGCCAGCTTCGGCGCGTTGAGGCTGGCGTGATCCCAGCCCATGCGCATTTTCAGCGTCACCGGGATTTTCACCGCTTTGGCGGTGGCCTCTAAAATCCGTTCGGCGAGGCCTTCCTCGCGCATGAGTGCTGAGCCCGCCATACCGTTGACGACTTTTTTCACCGGGCAGCCGAAATTGATGTCGATGATATCCGCGCCGCGATCCTCGTTCAGTTTGGCGGCTTCGGCCATGATCTCCGGGTCGCAGCCGGCGAGCTGGACGGAGAAGGGGCGTTCGGTCGGCTCCGAGCGCGACATGCGCTCGGCATTTTTGGTCTCTAAAATCACCGATTTGCTGGCGATCATTTCCGAGACCACCAGCCCGGCGCCGAAGCTTTTCACCAGCCGCCGAAACGGCAGGTCGGACACCCCCGTCATCGGCGCCAATATGGCGTTCGATTCGAGGGTTACGTTGCCGATGGTAATTGGCTTTAGTGCGCGGTTTGCTATAGATGACGTTTCCATGAGTTAAGCGCCTTAAACTAATTTTGCTAAGGATTCAATCGCCGCATGGCTAAAAAACCTAAGATTCTTGCGCTTTTGGTTGCTGCAGGCTCGGGCTCGCGGGTGGGGGAAGGGCTGCCCAAACAATACCGGCCCATCGCCGAAAAACCCTTGCTGCGCTATAGTCTGGAGGCGTTTTTGTCGCATCCGGATATTGCCGGCGTCGCGGTCGTCATCGCCCCCGGGCATGAGAAATATTACGACGCCGGCGTCGCGGGGCTTAAGCTCCTGCCCCCTGTCATCGGTGGCGTCGAGCGGCAGGATTCGGTAAAGGCGGGGCTTGAAGCGCTCGCCGCCCACAAACTGGCCAAAGGGGGCATAGACTATGTGCTGATCCACGACGCCGCGCGGCCATTCCTTTCCCACGATGTGATCAGCCGGGTGATCGCCGCGCTGACGCCGGAGCATGGCGTCGTGCCCACGTTGCCCATGGCCGACACGGTACGGCGCTTCCGCAGCGGGCACTGGGAGGAAGTCGACCGCGAGGGGCTGATGTGCATCCAGACGCCGCAGGGTTTCCCGTTTGGCCCGCTCTGCGAATTGCAGTCCGAAGATGTCGCCCGCTTCCCTGATGACGCCGCGCTCTGGCTTGCCGCCAACCTGAAGCTGCGTTATGTCGAGGGCGAGGAGAACTTGCGCAAAGTGACCAATGCCGACGACATCACCTGGGCAGAACATACGGCGCGCGGTGCGATGCGCACCGCCATCGGCTTCGGCTACGACGTGCACCGGCTGGTCGATGGCACATCGATTACGTTGGGCGGCGTCAGCATCCCCCACGACAAAAAACTCGACGGCCACTCGGATGCCGACGTGGCGCTGCATGCGCTGGTCGATGCGATACTGGGCGCCTTGGCCGAGGGTGACATCGGCCAGCATTTCCCGCCTTCGGACCCAACATGGAAAGGCGCGGACTCCGCCCGCTTCGTCGAGCAGGCCGTGCGCCGCGTCGCTGCACGTGGTGGCGTGATTGCACATGCAGACCTTACCATCATCTGTGAGGCACCAAAAATTTCCCCCCATCGCGATGGGATGCGCGCCACCATCGCCAGCCTGCTTGGCATTGACATCGCACGCGTTAGCGTCAAGGCGACGACCACAGAAGGGCTTGGATTCACTGGCCGCCACGAAGGCATTGCCGCCAACGCCGTAGTTACGCTATCCTTGCCCCAATGAAAAACCTCGCTACATTATTTGGTGTTGGTCTGGTGCCCTACGCGCCGGGAACGGCGGGTTCGTTGGTGGCATTGGCGCTTGCTGCCGTCATCCTCGCGTTGCCGTATGGTTGGGCGTGGCTTGCGCTCGGTATCATCGTCTTCACGCGTCTCGGTACTGTGGCCGCCGACCGCCATATGCAGGCCCATGGTACCGACCACGACCCCAAGGAAATCGTCATCGACGAGCTGGTCGGCCAATGGCTGACCTTCACCGTCTGGCAATGTTGGATGGTTACGCTCGCCGGTGTCGGCAATGCGTTCGTGCTGCTGAACGAAGTCACCGCCACGCCGCTTTACCTCGTGCTCGGTTTTGTACTGTTTCGCTTCTACGATATCGTCAAGCCATGGCCGATCTCGCTTGCTGATCGCAAAATAAAAGGCGGCTGGGGCGTGATGTTTGATGATCTTTTAGCCGCCGTTGCTGCCGGTACGACGCTCTATGTCATCCATCTGGTGATGCCGATCATCACCGGCGAAATCGGCGAAGAATCGGTATGAGTATTTTCGCATCCACGCTGCTCGACGAGGCACGCGCACTGCTCGAATCCTGCCGCAAACAAAAGTTAACCATCGCTACCGCTGAATCCTGCACCGGCGGCCTTATTTCTGCATTGCTTACCGAAATTCCGGGTTCTTCAGAGGTGTTTGTTGTCGGATTTATTACCTACGCCAACGATGCCAAGCACGCGCTGGTTGGTGTCGATAAAAAACTCATCGAGCAACACGGTGCTGTCAGCGCTGAAGTTGCAACCAGTATGGCCGAAGGAGCACTTCATACAGGACATGTCGATCTTGCTGTTGCTGTTACCGGCATTGCAGGCCCCGCAGGCGGCAACACTTCCAAGCCGGTGGGTACGGTACATATAGCCGTCGCCGCAAAAAACAAACCGACACTGCAGCGAGTGCACCACTTCACCGGTGACCGCAGTGCGATTCGAATAGCGAGTGTCGAGGCGGCGGTGCGTTTACTGAGCAAACAACTCAGTGTGTGAGGCCGATAGGCCAAACTGGGAACCCAAAACTAATCCGTCCCTGACTTCTTTTTCTTCGCCGGTTTTTTCTCGTCCGCCTGACGTTCACGGAAGCCGATGGCCCAATCTTCCTTTTGCTCCTGGCGGGTGCGGGCCAGAGCCAGCGCATCAGGCGCGATGTCTTCGGTGATAACGGAACCAGCGGCGACCATCGCTCCGTCGCCGATGGTGAGTGGGGCGACGAGTGCCGTGTTGGAGCCGATAAATACATCGCGGCCGATGGTGGTATGGTATTTTTGGTAGCCGTCGTAATTGCAGGTGATGGTGCCGGCGCCGATATTGGCGTTCTCACCCACCGAGGCGTCGCCGATATAACTCAGGTGATTGATTTTTGCGCCCGCCTCGATCTCGCTTTTCTTGACCTCGACGAAATTGCCAATTTTTGCTTTCTCGCCGAGATTGGTGCCAGGCCTGAGCCGCGCGAATGGCCCGACACTTGCCCCTTCGCCGATGACGCTGCCCTCAATATGCGAGAAGGCTTTAATGTGCGCACCCACACCAATAGCTACGCCGGTGCCAAAAAATACGTTGGGCTCGATGATCACATCCGCTTCGATTTGTGTGTCGATGCTGAAATATACCGATTGGGGGTCGAGTAACGTGACGCCATTGCCCATATGCCTTGCGCGCAGTATCTGCTGGCAGGCGGCATCCGCTGCGGCAAGATCGGCACGCGAATTAATGCCGAGCACTTCATGCGACTCCGCCTCGATAGTGCGCGCGGCGTAACCCGCAGCAACGGCTAGGCCAACCACATCCGTCAAATAATATTCTTTCTTCGCGTTGCTGTTTTTGATTTCAGAAAGCAGTCCCCATGCGACATTGCCGCGTAGCGCGAACACACCGGAGTTGCACAGGCGAATCGCGCGCTCCTTTTCCGTTGCGTCGCGCACTTCGACGATGCGCTCGACGGTGCCGTCAGCAGCCAATACTAAACGGCCATATTCCGCAGGGTCATTCGGTGTGAAGCCGAGCACGGCGACGACCGATTTTGCATTGCCGACGAGGGTTTCATTCAGACGCGTCATGGTTTCATGGGTGATGAGCGGTGTGTCGCCATACAGCACCATCAGGTTGCCTTCGAAGTTCTTGAGCGCATCTTTGGCACATAAGCCCACTCGAGATTCGGCCCCGCCGCTGCGCGGCTTCGTCACGCGGAGCGTGACGGCTACACTCGTGACGGCCACGTGTCTTTCGCCCCGAAGGGGCAAGGCGCGACAGCCCAGGGCCAGGAGCGCAGCGACGCCGCCCTGGGTTGGCATCAACCGTGTGTCAAACGCCCCGAAGGGGCAAGGCGTTGTCCCGCGGCGTTTCGCCGAACCCCGTTGGGGTTCAAATCGTTCGCGCGATACGTTACCCAGGGCGTTGCCCTGGGCTATCCTGCCTTGTCCCTTCGGGACGGAGAATCGCGGTGATGAAAAGGATGCTCGCCAAATCGTGAAAACACGCACCGTGCAACTCAGCGAAGTATGCGAATTCGTTCGCGGCATCACGTTTCCCAGCGGTGAGGGGAAGCCAGCCCCCTTCGACAATTCCGTTGCGTGTCTCACAACGAGCGGAGTTCAAGAAGACGTTGCCTGGAAGTCACGCCGATTTGTGCAGCACATGCGGGTCAAGCACGAGAAGCA
>JANNSK010000043.1:0-3357 GCA_031402515.1 Alphaproteobacteria bacterium
TTCACCGATGGCGGGCTTGGCCGGCATACACGCAAACTGACCGAGACGGTCGTCGGCGGTGTCACGCAGCCGCTGGGTATGCAGCCGCAAGTGCTCGCATCGTATTACGCAGGCATGGGTTCAATCGATAATGCGGCTTCCGGCCCCGGCTATTGGGCGCAACGCATGACGCCCGAGGGCCAGAACGCACAGCAATACTACGCATCGAAAATGAATGGAGAAGCCATGTCGCAGCACGCCGCCGAATTGGAATCGGCGCGCATGCAGCCCAACTATCGCAATGTATAATACCAAAATTAAAAACAGGCATGAATATGGACGCACAGAATACCATCACTGAACTCAAACATAGCTTCGACGACATCACGGTGCTTTACGATTTGTCGGAAGAGCTGCTGGCAACGGCACTTAAGGCTTCTGACCAGCAGGCGCAGTTCGAACTGGTCGAGCCGCTGGTCGAGGTGCTGGCCGATTCCACCGATATTTTAAGCGAAGAATATATCGTGCTCATCGAAGGCAAGCCGGCGCGTAAGCAGGCCGCCAAAACCAAAATCGAAGGGGCATTGCGCCGGGCCTATATCGCGCTCAATGAATTCTCCACCCGCGCCAAGGATGCGACGAACGCCGCCCATGTGGTGGTGAAAAAAATCAAGCAACAGCTTGGGCAAGTCATTGCCCATTTTGTGGGATTCGTTGCGCTGTCGCTCGACCGTATCGTGCAAAAAGCCGAGGTCGAGTCGCTCAAAGCCCAGCATGCGAGCATCGCCCTGATGCTGCATCAGATGAGCCAGAGTAGTATTTAGCCAACAGCCAACAGCCAACAGCCAACAGCCAACAGCCAACAGCCAACAGCCAACAGCCAACAGCCAACAGCCAACAGCCAACAGCCAACAGCCAACAGCCAACAGATTCTTAGCTGTAAGCTGTCGGCTGTAGGCTGTTAGCTACTAAAACGCATCGACGTAGTAAAACCAGCACTCGGGCTTGGAACTTGTGAGCACATAAGTGGCGTCAAGATCAGCGTTGTTAGCGGCGCTGGTGCAGTTGTCCCATGGCCCTGCAATCAGGTTGCCGCGACCGGGCAAGCTATCATCCATCTTGTTGTCGAGCCCTTCGATTTCCGCAGGTGACAGGCTGCCGGTGGTGAGCATCGCGCCCGCAGTCTCCGCGCCGACCACAAAATAGTTGTTAGGAATCACCGCGAATTGCGTGGCGGAAGCGATGGATGCAGCGGAGTAGGTGACGCCGATGCCGGTGCCGCTGACTTTTGATGCCGGACAGTTTGCGCCCACATCATGATCAAAATTGGCACTGCCTTTGGTGCCGGTGAAGTTGCCTTCGATCATCTGCGCGTTGGTGAGATGCTGCCAGAAGCGAAACGTCTCGTTCCATGCATCGATGCTATTGTCGCCGTCGCCGTTGCAGGTGGCGGTGGCGCCGGTGGAGTCGAAAACGAAGCAGGCATTGTCGGAGCCGGTGCCGGCGGCGATGCCCCATGGCGTCGTTGCATTCACCATATCGCCGGGCAGGCCGGTGTAGCTGTCCTTGAAGGTTTTGACGGCGGCCTGATAGCGCGCCACATCTGTACCGATACTGTTCACACGACTCGAGCGAATCATGCTCTGTCCGCCCATGATCGCGCCAGCGATGAGGCCGATGATGGCGATCACGATGGCCATTTCAACGAGAGTAAAGGCTTGCTCGGTGCCTAGCTCCCCCCCTGAGGGGGAGCGGGAACTCGCAAGCAAAGCGCAGCGAGGTCCGTGGGGGGTACGCCGTAAAAATAACCCCCCACCGGCGTCGCAAGAGCGCCGCCGACTCCCCCTCAAGGGGGGTGTTAAAGTGTGGAGGACACTTTCCTGGAACCTGAAACCCGACACCTCGAACCTAAACACTATAATACATCTTGAACTCAACGGGGTGCGGAGCCATTTCCCACTTCTCGATCTCTTCCATTTTGAGCGCGATGTAGGAATCGAGCTGGTCGTCGCTGAACACGTCGCCTTTTTTGAGGAAGGCGCGGTCCTTGTCGAGCGCCTCGCAGGCTTCGCGCAAGCTGCGTGACACATGCGGGATGTCTTTCAGTTCCTCCGGCGGCAGGTCGTAAAGGTTTTTGTCCATGGCGTCGCCGGGATGGATTTTGTTCTCGATGCCGTCGAGTCCCGCCATCAGCAGCGCAGCGCAGGTGAGGTACGGATTGCCGGAGGAATCCGGGAAACGCGTTTCGATGCGTTTTGCTTTGGGCGATGCCACATACGGAATGCGGATCGAGGCCGAACGGTTGCGCGAGCTATACGCCAGCAGCACCGGCGCTTCATAACCGGGCACCAGGCGCTTGTAGCTGTTGGTCGAGCCGTTGGTGATGGCGTTCAATGCCTTGGCGTGCTTGATGATGCCACCGATATAATAGAGGCACATTTCCGACAGGTCCGCATAGCCATTGCCGGCAAACAGCGGCTTACCGCCTTTCCAGATCGACTGGTGCACATGCATGCCCGATCCGTTATCGCCGTGAATGGGCTTGGGCATGAACGTCACCGATTTACCGTAGGTGTTGGCGACGTTATGGATGACGTATTTGTATTTCTGGATGTTGTCGGCGGTAAAGGTAAGCGTGGAGAAATCAAAGCCGAGCTCGTGTTGTGACGGTGCGACCTCGTGGTGGTGCAGCACCGGCACGATGCCGACTTGTGACAGCGTGCTCAGCATTTCGCCGCGGATGTCCTGTGCCGAATCAACGGGAGCTACGGGGAAGTAGCCGCCCTTGATGCCGGGACGGTGGCCAAGGTTGCCGTGCTCATACGCCTTGCCGGAGTTGGATGGGTTTTCTTCACTGTCGAGATGATAAAAGCTGTTGAACATGCCGTGATCAAAACGCACATCGTCGAACATGAAGAATTCAAGTTCGGGGCCGAAATAAGCGACGTCGCCGATGCCGGTATATTTAAGGTAGGCCTCGGCTTTTTTGGCGGTGGAGCGTGGGTCACGACCGTAGGACTGGCCGCTTGATGGCTCGATAATATCGCAGGTGAGTACGAAGGTTGGGGCTGCGGTGAAGGGGTCCATGAAGCCGGTGGTGGTATCGGGCATCAGGATCATGTCCGACTCGTTGATCGATTTCCAACCGGCGATCGACGAGCCATCAAACATGATGCCGTCTTCGAACGAGCCTGCATCCACTTTGCTGGCGAGATAGGTGGTGTGCTGCCATTTGCCGCGCGGATCGGTAAAGCGGAAATCAACAAACTGCGCTTCGTTTTTCTTGATGGCTTCGAGGACTTCTTTGGCGGACATGGGCGGCACTCCTTTTGGGTTATTGGTTTAATTTTAGCGTTGTTGGTTGCTGGTTGTTAGTTG
>JANNSK010000044.1:0-1835 GCA_031402515.1 Alphaproteobacteria bacterium
CCTGTGCCCGCAGCTCTTGCATTAGTTCCAAAATTTGCGCCTGCACCGTCACGTCGAGCGCCGTCGACGGTTCGTCGGCGATCAGAAGCTCCGGCTCGCAGATCAGCGCCATGGCGATCATCACGCGCTGGCGCATGCCGCCCGAAAACTCGTGCGGATACTCGTCGAGCCGCCGCTTCGCGTCGGGAATTTTCACCCGGTCCAGCATTTGCAGCGCCTTCGCGCGCGCATCGCGTTCGCTCATGCCCTTGTGCAGCACCAAGACCTCGGTCAGCTGCCGGCTAATTTTCAGATGCGGCGTCAACGACGTCATCGGATCTTGAAAGATCATCGTCATCTTCGAGCCGCGAATTTTGTTGAGCTTGTCGATCTTCATGCCGACGAGCTCTTCGCCCTTGAACTTCGCGCTACCCGTGGCTTTGCCGTTCGTCGCCAGCAACCCCATCACCGACATGAACGTCTGGCTTTTCCCCGAACCCGATTCCCCGACAATGCCGACGCACTCGCCCTTGGCCACGTCGAAGCTGACGCCGCTGACGGCGGAAACCGGCCCCTCCGGTGTCGAGAAGCGGACGGACATGTCTTTGACGGAAAGAATGGGTGTCATGGCCGTTCGCGTGTCCCTTAGCGGTCTTTGGGATCGAGCGCGTCGCGCAACCCGTCGCCGATAAAGTTAAAGCAGAACAGCGTCAGCACCATGAACACCGCGGGAAAGATGAGCATCCACGGATAGGACTCCATCTGATCCTTGCCGTCCGAAATCAAAACGCCCCACGATGTGAACGGCTCTTGCACGCCAAGCCCCAAGAAACTCAAGAAGCTCTCGGTCAAAATGACGGCGGGCACGGTCAAGGTCACGTACACGATGACAGGCCCCACGACATTGGGCAGGATGTGCCGCCGGATGATGTTCGAATTCGACACCCCGGCCGCCTCCGCCGCCTCGATGAATTCCTTGCGCCGGATCGACAGCGTTTGCCCGCGCACGATCCTCGCCATGGTCAGCCATTCGACCGCACCGATGGCGACGAACATCAAAATGAAATTGCGCCCGAACACCACCATCAAAATGATCACGAAAAAGATGAAGGGCAGGGCGTAGAGCACATCGACAAAGCGCATCATGATATTGTCGATGCGCCCGCCCAAAAAGCCGGCCGTCGCGCCGTAAAGCACGCCGATAAACAAGGCGACCAACGTCGCCACGAACCCGATCGCGAGCGACACCCGCCCGCCCAACATGACGCGAATGAACAAGTCGCGGCCGTTCGCGTCGGTGCCGAACAGATGGCTTTGGCCGACCGCCGTGGGACAAACATCTGCTTGCACGCCGAACAGTGCCGTCATGCCCAGATAGTCGGGCGGCGGGCAGGATATGCGGTCGATGTAGACCGAGTCGAATTGGTGCGGCCAAACGTTCGGCATGACGATCGACATGCCCGCAATAATCGCGAGCAAAATCATCGACGAGACCGCAGCCTTGTTCGCAAACAACCGCCGTCGCGCGTCCTGCCACAGACTGCGGCCTTGAATCTCGCGCACGGGTGCGGTGACGCTCGCCATCAATCGTACCTCACCTTCGGATCGAGTAGTCCGTACAGCACGTCGGCGACGAGGTTCAGCAGGATCACAAGCGTCGCGTAGAGAACAACCACGCCCATCACGAGCGTGTAGTCGCGCTGCAGCGCGCCGTTGATGAAATACTTGCCGATGCCCGGCAGTCCGAAAATTTGCTCGATGACCAGCGACCCCGTCACGATACCCGCCGTCGCCGGTCCCAAATAGCTGACCAACGGCAAAAGCGCCGCGCGCATCGCATGGCGCGAGATCACCAA
>JANNSK010000045.1:0-19984 GCA_031402515.1 Alphaproteobacteria bacterium
TCAGCTGCCGCACGCGGCTCAATTCACCGCTCAGTGAAATCCTGACGCCGCTGAGGCGAATCCCCCCTTTATACACCAGCCACACGCAGCGGCTGCGCAGCCGGTCCAACTTGAGCAGCCAGAACACTAGCGTCGGCCAAACCAGCACCAGCACCAACAGTAAAAGCGCTGCCACGCGAAACGCGGCGCGGAGCGGGTTGTAGTCGGGAGAGGATGGCATGCTATTCCGAATCGGGCACGTAACGCTGGGTGTATTTTTCTTTGATCTGGTCGGTCTGTACCACAATCGACACGTCGGTGGTATTGTAATCGATATCGAGCACGGCACCGTCGCCCACATGGCCGTTTAACCGCAGGTAACCCTTGATAAGCGGCGGCATGAGCTTGATCGCCTCCTTTGTGGAAATCTGCTCTTTCGCTATCCAGTTCATGTTGATGTAGCGCTCCGGCAATGCACGCGGGCGGATATGTTCCGGCGCCAGATGCGCGTGGTAGAGATACGACAGCGCATATTTATGCTTCTCGACCTCGGCACCGTAGAGACTCGCGCAACCGAACATAAGCTGAATGTCGCGCGCGGCGACAAAGGCACCGATGCCCGACCATAAAAGCTGGAGCACTGGACGCGTGCGGTATTCCTGCTCGACGCAGGAACGGCCCAGCTCGAGCACCGGACCGGGGAATTGCTTGATGGGGCCTAAATCGTATTCGGTCTCGGTATAAAATTTGCCGATTTGCTTGATGGTGTCGCGTGTCATCAGCCGGTAAGTGCCAACCACGGCACGCTCCTTGGGCAGGTCCTTATTGATGACGAGCACATGGTAGCAGGAACTGTCATACACGTCGAAATCGCGCTTCTGTGCCTGGACTTCGGCGTTGGCTTTGCCGCCGAGCTCCTCGCAGAAAATACGGTAACGCAGCCGCTGGGCGGCGATGATTTCGGCCTCGTTCTCGGCGAGACGAACCGACAGGGAACCGGATTCAATCGGCTCGAATACTTTTTCGAAATTCACGCAGCCGATTCCTTGTTTTTGATGGGCAGGCAGTAAAGCTCGAGTCGGTGGTCGACCAGCTTATAGCCCAGTTCGGCGGCGATTTTCTGCTGCAATTTCTCGATGGCTTCGTTGGTAAACTCGACGACCTTGCCGCTTTTCAGGTCAATCAGGTGGTCGTGGTGGGTGGTAGAAATTTCCTCGTAGCGCGAACGGCCGTCGCCGAAATCGTGGCGCTCGATAATCCCCGCCTCCTCGAACAATTTGACCGTGCGATAGACGGTGGCAATCGAGATATGGGGGTCAATTTTCACCGCCCGCTTATGCAGCAGCTCGACATCCGGGTGGTCAGACGCATCGGAAAGCACACGGGCAATGACCCGCCGCTGCTCGGTCATCTTCATCCCTTTTTCGATGCATTTCTTTTCAATCGTCAATGGCATAGGAGGCAGCATAGAGGGTTAAGAAAGAATCGCAAGTTTAAGTGGTGACAGGTAACAAGTGGCACGTGACATGCGGATTTTCTTACCTGTCACCTGCCACCTACCACCTGTCACATTTACTATCTTTTACTTGACTATTACTCATAAAACACGTAATCATCGCCACCTGTTAACTATATTTAACCAATAAGCATCATGCTAACACTAATCAACAGGGAGACTACCATGAGCAAGCACGCATTGAAGCTGGCGGCAAAGGAATCGTTTATTCCGGCCACAGCGACCACCATCACTTCCACCCATGACGCGCTGATTCAGTCGGCGGCGCAGATTGTTTCCGCCTATATCATCAATCGCCCGCAGGAAAAACTCAACCTCACCCAGCTTACGGCGGATGTGTATGGCGCGTTGGCGCAGCTTTCGCAACAAAAAGGCGGCACAGCTGGCCGCGCACCGACGGTGGCGATTGAGGATTCGATTACGCCGGAATACCTGATTTGTTTAGAGGACGGCAAACAGGTGAAAATGCTCAAGCGCTACCTGCGCTCGAACTACAACATGACGCCGGAGGAATACCGCGCGCGCTGGAACCTGCCTGCGACGTATCCGATGGTGGCGCCGAACTACGCAAAAGTGCGCAGCAACCTCGCCAAGAAAATCGGCCTGGGCAAACGCCGCGTGTCCCACAACGCCAAACGGCTTAAGGTTTCAAGGCCGGGGCTGAGGTAGGCTTCAACTACTCTCTATCCAACCCGATATCGACCGCCGGAGCCGAATGGGTTAGTCGCCCAATGGAGATGACATCCACCCCAGTTTCGGCGATAGGGCGGACCGTATCGAAGGTTACGTTGCCTGAGGCTTCGGTCGCGATGTTTTTTGCCTTGGCGCGGGTGACGGCTTCTTTGAGGGTGTTGATGTCCATATTATCGAGCAGGATGATGTCGGCGCCGGCCATGATGGCTTCATCCACCTGCGCCAGCGTGTCGCACTCTACTTCGACGCGCATTAGAAGCGATGCCTGCGATTTGGCAGCGGTGACGGCGGCGGTGATGCCACCCGCAAGCACGAGGTGGTTGTCCTTGATGAGGATGCCGTCATCCAGCCCCATGCGGTGATTCTGTCCCCCACCTGCTTTCACTGCGTATTTTTGTAGGGCGCGCAGTCCCGGAATGGTTTTGCGCGTGTCGGAAATCCGCGCCGATGTGCCCGCTACAGCATCCACATAGGTGCGGGTGAGCGTCGCCACGCCGGATAAATGCTGGAGTAAGTTCAGCGCCACACGCTCGCCCATCAGCAGCGCGCGGGCGGGACCTTCGATAGTGGCGAGTTTGGCCCCGGCATCCAGCTTGGCGCCGTCTTCGGCGTCGAGATTCACCCGTGTGCGCTCGTCAATCATGCCGAATATCAGTGGGATAATCTCTAAGCCAGCCACCACCAGCGATTGGCGCGCCCTAAACACGAACCGCGCCGTGGATTGCGGCGGCACCACCAGATCCGAGGTGATATCGCCCGCGCCCACATCCTCGGTCAGCGCCATGCTCAGGAATTGCTGGATATCAAAGCGTTGCATATGGGACTATCCATCATTACGTTGAAGCTAAGAGCCTACAGCCTACAGCTAAAAAGTAAACTTCAAGCTGTTGGCTATTGGCTGTAGGCTAAAGGCTCAACATGCACGGCTATGAACTCATCCACCACCAACTCGACGTCGCCATCGTGGGCGCCGGAGGGGCCGGTCTGCGCGCGGCGATTGCGGCATCCGAGGGTGGATTAAAAGTCGGTGTCATCAGCAAAGTCGATCCGAGGCGAAGCCACACGATGGCGGCGCAAGGCGGCATTAACGCCGCGCTCGGCACCAAGGGGCCGGACGATTGGCGCTGGCATATGTACGACACCGTGCGCGGCTCTGACTGGCTGGGCGATCAGGATGCCATCGCGCGTTTGTGCGAGCAGGCCCCACGCGCCATCATGGAACTCGCCGAATGGGGTGTGCCCTTCACGCGCGACGCAGCGGGACAAATCTACCAGCGTCCGTATGGCGGGCAAACGGTCGAATATGGTGGCGATCCCGCCTTCCGCGCCGCCGCCGCCGAGGACCGCACGGGACAGGCCATCATGCAGGTGATGCTGAAACGCGCCTTCACCCGGCCAATCACGTTTTACAGCGAATTCTTCGCGCTCGATTTACTGATGCGCGAGGATGGCAGTTCGAGCGGCGTGCTTTGCCTCGATATCGCCTCGGGTGCGCTGCATGTATTTTCCGCCCCGCTCACTATCATCGCCACCGGCGGTTACGGGCAAGTTTACCATTCCACCACCGCCGCCAATACCTGCACCGGCGACGGCAACGCGATGGTCCTGCGCGCCGGACTTCCCTTGCAGGATATGGAGTTCGTGCAATTCCACCCGACCGGCCTCTACGGCACCGGCATTCTGATTACCGAAGGCGCGCGCGGCGAAGGCGGATATTTGCGCAATAGGGATGGCGAGCGATTCCTCTCGCGTTACGCGCCGCATTCGATGGAACTCGCCTCACGCGACGTTATCTCGCGTGCGATCATTCAGGAAATGCGCGAAGGGCGCGGTTGCGGCCCCCACTCCGACCATGTGATGCTCGACCTCACCCACCTTTCTGCCGACGTGTTCGAGACCAAACTTCCCTACATCACCAGCCTATGCGAAACGCTGGCGGACATTGATCCGCGCACATCGCTGATTCCCGTCGTGCCCACCGCGCATTATACGATGGGCGGTATTCCGACCAACGTACAAAGCCAGGTGCTGCGTGGCGAGGCGCCCGTACCCGGACTGATGGCCATCGGCGAGGCGGCGTGTAATTCTTGTCACGGAGCGAATCGCTTGGGTTGCAATTCACTGCTCGACCTCGTTGTGTTTGGCAAAGATGCGGGCGATTGGGCCTCCGCCAACCTAACAAAAGCAAAAAAATCCGTGGCACCAACAGCGGCGGCACTCGATAAGGCAATCACACGGCTCGACACACTGCGCTACGCCAAAGGGAGTATTGCGCCACAGGTGCTGCGTACGGGATTGCAACAGGCCATGAGCAAACATGCACCCGTATTTCGTACCGGCCAATCTCTGGAAAAAGGCATGGAGAAACTTGAATCTTTGCATCACCAGATGGAAACCGAGCTTGGTTTAAGCGATCACCAGCATCCGTGGAATATCGAATGCGTGAATGCGCTTGAAGCCACCAACCTGCTGGCGCAGGCGCGGGCGACGATGCTCGCGGCGAATAAACGTACCGAATCGCGCGGCGCCCATACCCGCGAAGATTTCCCCACGCGCGACGATAAAAACTGGCTGAAGCACTCGCTGGTATTTATCGAAGAAGGTAAAGTACCACGCCACGCCACGCGCGACGTGCATATGAAGGCCGAGAACGCGCCGAGCTTCGCACCGGAGGCACGAGTATATTAGTTGCTTTTGGCTGGACAATAATCCTACAGCGTGTACCCAAAAATCATGACAGCAGTACCCACCGCCAATCGCAAGCAACGTCGCGTGCAAGAGAGTACGCAGCGTACAGGAAACCCAACCGTATTGACCGAATTCGTACAGGCGGCCCATGCGGTGAAGGCGGGCGACCTCGCGCGGGCGCAAACTATCTGCGAATCGATTGTGGCCAAACATCCCGACCATGCCGATGCATGGAATGTTTTGGGCGTCGTCGCCGCACGCGGCGGAAACCCACAAGAAGCGTTGGATGTGTATGAGCGGGCTATCGTACACGCTCCAAACGGCGCCGAACTGCATCGCAATTATGCGACGTTGCTACGCCAACTCAACCGACCTGATGAAGCTGAAATACACTTAAAGCGCGCGCTTGAACTCAAGCCGGACTACGAAACAGCGGCGTGGGGATTGAGTGTTTTGTACCTCCAGCAGAACCGCCAGCAGGACGCCGAGCGCGCATTGCGCGCGGGCATGAAGACCCATCCGGACAAAGCAAAATATCCAATGCAGCTCGTGCAATTGCTCGAATTCATGAAGCGCCATGCCGAGATGGAGCCGCTGCTGGTGGCGGCGATTCAGGCCGCGCGCGTATCCAAGGATGATGAAACCCTTACCAAAGCCCTCGCACTGCTGGGCGGCATTCTTTATCACCGCGGCGAGCGCATCAAGGCCCTGCCCTTTCTGCACGAAGCCGTCACCCGCGGAGCCGATACTTCCGCCCGCTCTGTATTCTGCCATTGCATCAGCAAGATTCGTTTTGGTGCGGCCAATCCGGAATTAAAACCACTGCTCACACGCGCCTTCAGAGAAGTCTGGATACGCCCGGCCGAGATCATGCGCGTATCGTCAAACCTGTTGTTCCATGAAACGGCCTTCAAGGAAGCGGCGCTGCTGTTGCATCAACCTGACAGTATGGCGGGTTGGCTTGAAAAGGATTGTACCAAAACCATTGCCCTCGACCCACTTCTCCTGGCGCTCATGGCAGCGACGATGGTCACCGACGCCGCGCTGGAGCAGTTGCTCACCCGCTGCCGCCGTGCATTGCTTGAGGCGCGATTGGCGGGTGCAGATGTCATGCCGTTTGCACCACTCATCATGGCGCTGGCGCATCAAGGCTTCGCCAATGAATATGCATTTATTGCGGTCGCAGAAGAAGAAGTGCTGGTGACACGACTTGAAATCAGTATCGCCGCTGCACTGGATGTCAGCACACCTGTCGCGGCGACCGATATCGCCTTGCTCGCCGCTTACCGGCCGCTGCACGACATGCCGTTTGCCGACATACTGGTTGCACATGATTGGCCCGCGGAACTCGCCCCCATCATCACCCGCCAGATTCGTGAGCCATTGGCGGAACGCGCCTTGTGCCGCAGCATTGAATGTATCACACCGATTACCGATGCGGTGTCGGAAGCGGTGCGCAATCAGTATGAAGAAAACCCCTATCCGCGCTGGATGGAAGCGCCGGGCAAAGAAGGCACCTTTACCCCTCAATCATGGGTGCGCACCTACTTCCCGGAAGCACCTGCCATCACCGGCGATTACGCCGACCCAATCGCGATACTCGTCGCTGGCTGCGGCACTGGCCAGCAATCGGTGAACTCAGCGTTGCGCTTCGAGCGTTCGCATGTGCTCGCCGTAGATTTGAGTCTTGCCAGCCTCGCTTACGCCATCCGTAAAACGAAAGAATTCGGCATCGATAACGTCACCTATGCCCAAGGCGACCTGCTTGAACTCGACGCATTGGGTCGTACTTTCGACATGGTGGAATGCGGCGGCGTGCTGCACCACTTAGCCTCCCCACTTCAGGGTTGGCAGGTACTGGCCGACATCACCCGCGCCGGTGGATTGATGACGATCGCGCTCTATAGCGAACTCGCGCGGCGCTATCTCGAGCCGGTCAGGGCCTACGCGAAAGAACAGAATTTTGGCACATCGACGGAGGAATTACGCCGTTTCCGGGCCAGTATTTTCGCGCTTCCCGCCGATCATCCGGTAGCGCAAGTCGCCCAGCGCCGCGATTTTTATAGCTTGAGTATGCTGCGCGACCTGGTGTTCCATGTGCAGGAGCATCGTTATACTATTGGCCAAATAGCCGATGAATTAAAAATACTGGGGCTGGTATTCGGCGGATTCAACGTCGCGCCCGAATCCAAGCAGAAATTTCTTGCCCATTTCGGTGACAAAGCCGATTTACTCTCACTCGACCAATGGGCGGCGTTTGAGGAAGCGGTCCCCGAAACATTCTTGGGTATGTATCAGTTTTTAGCGGTGAAAGCGGCTTAACTTAGATCATGTTTACTTTGATAGGCGGGTTGCCTGCTGGCATATTTTGTTTTTGTGCACTAGCTTCAGTTTCTCCTGTAGCGCGAGCGCCTGCTGTTTTTGCACCTGCCGCGGCCTCAAGCGCTTCATGACGCATCTTGGCAGCTTTCACTGCTCCATCGAGAATATCTTTCATGGTATCACTACCACCATCAAGCCAACCACCTCTTACTCCGGTATCTGGGAAATCAGAAAGCACGGAATAATCGATAATTTTATTTCCTTTTTTGTCCATCGTATATGCGCCGGCTTTAATGACGTGATCGTTAATTCTATCTTGTGCTTCCTCAGGGTAATTATCTCGGCGGCCTTTACGCAAATCCTCAAGCTCAATCCTAGCCCAACCAATGTGATGGGCTTTTGTAAGAGCGTACACCTCTGCCTCTATTGCTTCCGTATCCATTGCATCTTTTTTTCCAGTAGGATGCAAAGCCTCAAAACCGACACCAGCCTCCTTGAGGTAACGAGCTATAGACTCTGGATTCTCTCTAAGCGGATCGTTCTGTAAGGCAGAATACGTTTCTCTAGCCGCCCTGATATAGATGGGTTTTGTAAAAGTGTTGAACTCAGCCTCCATGGTCTTTGCATCTTTTTGCCTAGCAGGATCCAACGCTTCAAAACCTACACCAGGGCCCTTAAGCGCATTTTTAATGCTTTCAATTCTGCTTAATTGATCTCTAACACTGTAGAATTCCGAATTATTATTTTCTTCGTAACGTTCTAAGAATTTAAATTCTCCATGTACCTTAGCAATTGCTCGGTCTTTTGCATTAGCGATCGCGCGCGCTTTTTTAGTTTCCTGACTAGGCTGTTCGGTCATTACTACTCTCCTATTGGCATCCTATTATAAGAACCCCAAGTATAACTCTAAATCGTAAATTTATGGTTAATTCCCCTGCAGAAATAACTACGGCTTCACAATGGCTGCGGGAGCGATGGAAACCGACAATTCCAGCATTTTATCCAATGGCTTACGGGCGGTAGCGATAAGTTCGGGCGAGAGCGTAAGTTCGGGCGTTTCATCGCGCATACAGAGATAGAGCTTTTCCATCGTGTTCATTTTCATGAACGGGCAAGTGTTGCAAGCGACGCAGGCCCCGCCATCCAATGCGCTCGGCACCGGATAAAAAATACTGCCCGGCGAGCGTTTGCCCATCTGGTGCAAAATCCCCGCCTCGGTGAGCACGATAAACTCATCGCCCGGATGGGTTTCAGTAAATTTGAGCAGGCCCGAGGTCGAGCCGATATAATCCGCGCGGTTAAGCAGCGCTTCCGGGCATTCGGGATGGGCGATGACGTGCGCTTGCGGATGGTGGGTTTTGAGTTTAATGAGTTCGCGCTCGGAAAACCGTTCATGCACCATGCAGGTACCATCCCACAGTACCATATTGCGGCCGGTTTTTTTGTTGAGGTAGGCACCCAAAAACTTGTCCGGCGCGAAGATAATTTTCTGATCCTTCGGTAGCGAATTGATAATCGCCTCGGCATTGCTCGAAGTGACGATGATATCGGACAGCGCCTTAATCGCCGCCGAGCAATTGATGTAGGTGACGACAATATGGTCGGGATGCGCCGCACGAAACGGCGCGAATTTCTCCGGCGGGCAGGAGATCTCAAGCGAGCAGCCCGCCGCCAAATCCGGCAACACAACTTTTTTGGTAGGGTTGAGAATCTTCGCGCCTTCCGCCATGAATTTTACGCCGCAGAACACAATTAAATCCGCGGTGGTTGCCGCCGCGCGCCGCGCCAGCTCCAGCGAATCGCCAATGATGTCGGCAATATCCTGAATTTCGTCCTCCTGATAGTAATGGGCGAGGATGACCGCGTTCTTCTCGCGCTTTAAGCGCAGGATTTCCGACTCGAGATCAAGCATGATTCCAGCTTTTGTGTCTGATGTCTCAGTGTGTTTCTGCATGGGAAAAATCTAGTGCAAAACGGTACAAATGCAATTATTAGCTAGGAAACAGTTAACACTGTCTCCGTATCCACCCTAGTCAGCAGCTTTAGTAAGTCGTCCTTGCCAACCGCGACACAGCCTTCAGTTCCTCTGCCATCGTCATGCATCACATGCAGGAATATCGCGCTGCCTTTGCCTGCGATGATGGAATCGTCGTTATAACCCAGTGGGATGATGAGGTCATAACAATTATCCTCGCGCCAAAGTTTTTCGTGACGCCCTGTAAACGGCAGCTTCACTGGCTTATTATACATCGGGTGGGCAACATCGTCGCACCAGCCATCGTCAGGGGCGAGCGCGGTAAGCGGCAGGGCTGTTTCGGGCAGGCTGACACGGTCCGGCCGGTAATAGCAGCAGCGCAAGGGAAAACTACCCGAAGGCGTTTTCATATCCCCCTCGCGCTTATCCGTCGCCATGCCGGATTTGCCGATGGTGCAGGGGATTTTCTGCCCATCCGCCAGCAGGCTGCCACCTTCAACGCGTAATTCCTTAATTTTATCCATGGAACTCTTTTATCACTATTTCTTGCTAAAACCCAAGGAATTCCCTACCTAACCTAGCATGACCACCCGCCAACCGACACCTCAACTCGACCGCGTCCGCACCCCATCGGATACGCGCGCACTTTCGTCCGACGAACTCAAACAACTCGCCGACGATGTACGCCGTGAACTGGTCGACGCCGTGGCGCAAACCGGCGGGCATCTGGGCGCGGGATTGGGTGTGGTTGAACTTACCGTGGCGCTGCACCACCTATTCGACACGCCGCGCGACAAAATCATCTGGGATGTTGGTCATCAGGCCTACCCGCATAAAATCCTCACCGGGCGCAGGGACCGCATGCGTACGATTCGTCAGGGCGATGGGCTATCGGGATTCCTGAAACGCGATGAATCGGAATATGACGTTTTTGGCGCCGGCCATTCCTCCACCTCGATTTCGGCAGGACTCGGCATGGCCGTCGCACGGGATTTATCCGGCGATGATTTCGAAGTCGTCTGCGTGATTGGCGATGGGGCGATGTCGGCGGGCATGGCCTACGAGGCGATGAACAATGCGGGCGCGCTCGGCACGCGGCTCATCGTCATCCTCAACGACAACGATATGTCGATTGCGCCGCCGACGGGCGCGATGAGTGCGTATCTGTCGCGCCTTATTTCATCGCACTCCTATCGCACCATGCGCCATGTGGCCAAAGTCATCACCAGCAAATTCCCCGGTCCCCTCGCCCGCGCCGCCGCCAATGCGGAAAAATATATGCGCGGCATGGTGACCGGCGGTACGCTTTTTGAGGAGCTCGGTTTTTATTATGTCGGCCCCGTCGACGGGCATAATCTTGACCATCTGCTTCCTGTTCTGAAAAACGTGCGCGACGAGAAAAAATCGGGGCCGGTGCTGGTGCATGTCGTCACTAAAAAAGGCTATGGCTACGAACCGGCGGAGAACTCGGACGATAAATTCCACGGTGTAACCAAGTTCGATATCAAAACCGGCGCGCAGGTGAAATCGAAGGGCACGCCGAACTACACCGGTATTTTTGCCAAGGCACTGATTGCCGAAGCCGAGCATGATGAGAAAATCATCGGCATCACCGCCGCCATGCCGTCGGGCACCGGCATGGATGCATTTCAGGAAAAATTCCCCACGCGCACGTTCGATGTGGGGATTGCCGAACAGCACGCCGTAACATTCGCGGCGGGTCTCGCTTGTGAAGGCTACAAGCCCTTCTGCGCGATTTATTCCACTTTCCTGCAACGCGCCTATGATCAGGTCGTGCATGATGTCGCCGTACAAAATCTGCCGGTACGTTTCGCCATGGATCGCGCGGGGTTAGTAGGGGCGGATGGCCCCACCCATGCCGGTTCGTTCGATGTCGCCACCCTCAGCTGCCTGCCCAATTTCGTGGTTATGGCCGCCGCTGACGGGCCGGAGCTGATGCATATGGTCGCCACCGCCGCCACGTATAACGACGGCCCGATCGCGCTGCGCTACCCACGCGGCGATGCGGCGAATGCGGATGCGCTACCCGTGCGCGGCACGGTGCTTGAAATCGGGAAAGGTCGGATTGTGCGTGAAGGTTCCGGCGTTGCCATCCTCAGTTTTGGCGCGCGTTTAAGTGAGTGCATCAAGGCCGCCGACACACTCGCCCAACAAAACATTCATATCACCGTCGCCGATGCGCGCTTCGCCAAACCGCTCGATACCAAACTCATCGCGCAGCTCATCAAAAACCATGAACTCGTCATTACCATCGAGGAAGGCGCCGATGGTGGCTTCGGTGCGCATGTGCTGAGTTACACCACCAATGCCGGGCTACTCGAAGGCCGCACGCGCATCCGCACCCTCACTTTGCCGGACGAATTCCAAACGCATAACTCGCCAGAGAAAATGTACGGTGAGGCCGGCCTCAACGCCCCGCAGATAGTCGAAAAAATTGTGAAGTTGATAAAGAAAGAAACGCGAAACGCGGCGTAGTTACCAGCCCCAGCCGCCGCCGGAATTGTCATCTTTCTTGTGGCCCCAGAATGAGTTATTCGCCTCTTTGCGCGGGTCGGTGCCGCCCCAGAACGTGTTGGTGTTGCCACCCCATACAGTGCCCTTGTGCGGCTCGGCTTTTTTACCGCCCCACAAATCGCCGAAATTGCTGCCATCCTTGTGTTTTCCGAAGAACCTATCCACCCCGTCATGATTCGTAGTCTTCGCCTTCGGTTTGGCGAGCGCCACCGGTATGCCGAACAGCTTCGGGCGTTCGTCTTTATTCATTTCTTGCTTCAGACGACTCACCGTAGCTTCGTGCTGAACTTTGACGCGACTCATCATATCGCTGGCATCGTTTTCTTTAGCAGGCTCTGAGGCCGTTTTGCGTTCCTCATCGAGCTGGGCAAGGATGGCATCGAAACTGTTTCCGTAACCCCATGATGTATCACGACTCATCGATTAATCTCCTGCGATGGTGGCATTGACCCATTATACCCTTAAATGGTTAATTAACCATTAAATCTCCCCTAAGCACCAGAGAATGATGGCTTTTTGGGTGTGGAGGCGGTTCTCGGCCTCGTCCCAGACGGCGGATTGGGTGCCATCGAGCACACCATCAGAGACTTCCTCGCCGCGATGGGCGGGCAGGCAATGCAGGAAAATGGCGAATTTTTTGGCGTGTTTCATCAGCGCCTCGTTGACCTGGAATCCGTTGAAGGACTGTTTGCGGGTAAGCGTGTCGTCGTCGCCCATACTCACCCATGTATCCGTATTCACCACATCCGCACCTTCGACGGCTTCTTCCGGCGTCGCGGCGAGTTTTACCTTGGCGCCGGAATTCAACGCTCCGGCAAGAATCCCGCGATCAGGTGGCAGGGTTTTGGGACAGCAAAGCACCAGCTCGAAATCAAGTTGCTGGGCGACGGTGATCCATGTGTTCGCCATATTGTTGCCGTCGCCGATCCACGCGACTTTTTTGCCCTTGATGCTTCCGAGTTTTTCCTCGACCGTCATCACATCCGCCATCAGCTGGCAGGGGTGGAGCAAATCGGTAAGGCCGTTGATCACCGGCACGGTAGCGTATTGCGCCAATTCGATGAGCGTGTTGTGGTGGTAGGCGCGCAGCATGATGATATGCACATAGCGCGAGAGTACGCGCGCGGTATCGGCCACCGTTTCGCCACGACCAAGCTGGAGGTCATCCTTCTGCAGCACGACGGGATTGCCGCCCAGCTCGCGCATGCCGACTTCAAACGACACACGCGTGCGCGTCGAGTTTTTCTCGAAAATCATCGCGAGCGATTTGCCGCGCAGCGTTTCTTTCTCACCGTGTCCGCGCGATGCCTTGCGCTTCTTTGCTTCCGCCAAAATCGCCGCGATGTCGCTTTTACCTAAGTCGCGCCAGTCTAAGAAATGTTTCATAGTCGTTCGATGATCCGATGACTCGATGATGGATGATCCGAATGCCCTCTCCCAAAATTCGCTAAGGGGCGAATTTTGACCTCTCCCGGTGGGAGAGGTGTATCCGCTTACGCGGATTGGCAGAAAGAAGCAAGAACGTGCGGCTTGCGCACCTCTCCCACCGGGAGAGGTCAAAATCCGTCTTCGGATTTTGGGAGAGGGCAACCTGACTTTCTTCACGGATCATCTATTGTCGGATCATCTATCATCCCCCTTTCATTGCTGTTGCCACTATCCCCAGCGCCTCATCGATTTCCGTTGCGCTGACGACCAGCGGCGGCACGAAGCGGATGACGTTAGTCACCGTGGGCGAGGTAATCAAGCCCTTATCGAGTAGCGTTTTTGAAAGCGCCCGCGCGTCGCCCAATGGTTCGAGGCCGACCATTAGCCCGACGCCGCGCGCGTCTTTGATTTTGTCGGGATGCTGTTTTTGTAATTTCTTCAAGCCATCGAGGAGACGCTTGCCCATATTGCTGATATGCGCGAATAGCCCCTCTTCCAGCATTAAATCGAGCACGGCGTTGCCGACTGCCATGGCCAGCGGGTTGGAACCGTAGGTGGAACCGTGGCATCCGGCGGGCAATACAGAGCCCACTTTCTCTGTAACAAACGTCGCGCCGAGTGGAAATCCGTTGCCGATACCTTTGGCGACGGTGGCGATATCTGGCGTGATGCCTGCGCGCTCGAACGCGAACAATGCGCCAGGGCGACCATAACCGCATTGCACCTCGTCGCACATGAGCAGAATGCCTTCGTTGTCGCACAGTGCACGGAGTTCTTTCAGGAATTTTACATCGGCGATACGCACGCCGCCCTCGCCCTGTATAGGCTCGATGAGGATGCCTGCGGTATTTTCGTAGATGGCATTCTTGACAGCTTCGATGTCGTTAAACGCCACGCGGTCAAACCCGTTCAGCAACTGGCCGAAGCCAGCGCGGGCGGAATCATTGCCACCAGCGGAGATGCCGCCGTAGGTGCGGCCATGGAACCCACCCTCAAACGTGATGATGCGGGTACGATGCGGATTGCCGGTCTCATAATGATAGCGGCGCAGGAATTTGATGCCCGCCTCCACCGCCTCGGCGCCGGAGGAACAAAAGAATACCGAATCAGCGAACGTGGCATCAACCAGCCGTTGTGAAAATGTTTCTAGCTGCGGTGTGAGGAATTGGTTCGAGCAATGCCACAAGCTCGCCGCCTGTTTTTGCAGCGCCTCGACGAGATACGGATGCGAATGGCCAAATGCATTCACCGCGATCCCCGCGGCGAAATCAAGATAGCGTTTATTTTTGTCGTCGAACAAATACACGCCCTCACCGCGCACCATGGTGATGCCGGATCGGCGATAGACTGGGAGGTAGGGGGTTATTGTCATAAGGGAACTGAGGAACTGAGGAACTGAGGAATTGAAGAACTGAGGAATTAGGAATTGAACTGTTTATTCTTATTTCTTCAGTTCTTCAATTCCTCAGTTCTTCAATTCCCCTTCAACTCTTCAGCCGCCAACCAGTGGCGAACATCCTGTGCACCAGCGTGTAAAGCGCCACATTAACCGCAATCAGCACACACATGCCAAGCTGCGGATTCGCGTCGGACTCGCCGAGCATGGCAAAACGAAACCCGTCGATCATATAGAAAAACGGGTTGATATGGCTGATATGCTGGAAAAACGGCGGCAAATCCTGAATCGAGTAAAACGTGCCGGACAGGAACGATAGTGGCGTGATGATGAAATTGGTGATCGCCGCCACCTGATCCGGCGTATTGCCGTAGATGCCAGTGGCGATGCCGAGCAGCGACAGCATCGAACACGACGCCACGGCAAAGAATAGCAGGTAAAAGAATGAATGCAGGTGCAGCGGCACGAAGAACGACATGGCGAGGCTCACCGTACAGCCGACCAGCAGCCCGCGCGTGATGCCACCCATCGCAAAGCCATTGGTAAGCTCGGCAGCGGAGAATGGCGGCATGAGCCAGTCGATGATGACGCCCTGCAGCTTGGCGATCATGAAGGAGGACGAGGTATTGGCGAAGGCGTTCTGCACCATCGCCATCATGATGAGGCCGGGAACGACGAATTCGGAGAACGGGTGGCCGTGGACCATGCGCTTGGCCCCGCCCATCGACAGGGTCAGAATGGCGAGGAAAATCAGCGTGGTCATCATGGGTGCGACGAGCGTCTGGTTCCATACCTTTAAAAAGCGCCACGTCTCGCGCTTATAGAGGGTGAACATGCCGATCCAGTTGGTTTTCATGAGGGTGGCAAGTGACAGGTGACAAGTGACAGGTAAGAACGTGATGGGCTTAGAGAACCTAAACCGGAAGCGCAACCCTCAAATCACCTGTCACATGCCACCTGTCACTCTTACTTAAGCCGCCTCAAAGAACACCGGCGTCACGTTATAGACAACGTTGTTATTGCGCGCATAGAGGGTGGCAACCGACTGCTGGGCGCGGGCGAGCAATTCGTCGGAGAGTTTTTCACGGTCATTCTGCGACAATACAGCGCGGCGGGTGCGGTTGGTTTCGTCCGACAGCAGCGACGACTGGGTGATGCTTGGCGGCGTGATGGTCTCGGCAACCGCAGTGGCGAAGAGCGCCGTTTCGTCCGATGGTGAAATGCTTAACTGCGGGCGGGCAAAATCGCTGAAGCTCTGCTGGCGATTCTGCGCCTGCCGCTGGGTCAGCGCCTGCTGCTGGTCCTTTTGCTGCTTATCATTGAGCGAAGCTTCGTCGGACTGCTCGGCAGCCACCACGGCAATCGGGGGGTTCTGTACGGGAAAACGGTATGCAGCCGGGGTTTTGCCGACTTCGGAGAAGTTGGCAGCGAGCAGAGAATTCAGCACACCAGTGACGGTCGATACCATAAACCGGATACGTTCCGTTGTTAAGACTTGCCGAGGGAACGCAGCTTCCTGCCACGCGTTGTTGTTGTTACTAAAGTAATGAAAAATTCACGAAAGGTCAAGTAAGAGGGGTGATGCAATCCACAGAAATCATTTGGTATTTTTGACTGGGTCTCACTAAAAAAGGGGGAGGTTTGTGGCCTCCCCCTTTTGCGTTACTGACTGCCGCCCTTGCTACCGACGATCACCAAGCAGGCGCAGCAGGTTGATGAACAGGTAGATAAAGTCGAAGTAAAGCTGCAGCGCACCCATGATGCTGGCTTTTTTGATGGCTTCTGCGCCACCTTGACCCACACGATAGTAAACATCCTTAATCTGCTGGGTATTGTAGGCGGTAAGGCCGATGGCCAGCACGACGCCGAGCAGCGACAGCATGAAGCTGAATCCGCTCGATTTCAGGAAGATATTGGCGATCGAGGCGAAGAATACCGCCCAGATGCCGACAATGAGGAAGGTGCCCCAGCTGGTCAGGTCCTTCTTAGTGGTATAGCCGTAGATGCTCAGCAGACCGAATGTGCCCGCCGTAATGAAGAACACCTTGATAATCGACGCGCCCGTATAAATCAGGAAAATCGAGAACAGGCTGAGCCCCATCACGCCCGCATAGGCCCAGAAGGTCGTCTGCATCGCGGACGCGCTCATCGTGCGCATTTTGGCGCCCAGAATCAGCACAAATACAACCGGCGCGAAGGCGATAATCCAGCCCAGCGGCGACATGCCGGTGATCTGGCCTTCGGCGTTGATATTCATCACCGCGCCCAAAAACGTCTGCGACTGGCTGGCGAAATAGGCCACAAGCCCGGTGATCAGCACCCCGCTGGTCATGTAGTTATAGACCTTGAGCATATAGGCGCGCAGGCCCGCATCGACCGCTGTCGCCGTGGCTTGGGTCTGCACCTCAGCCGGGCGATTCCATGGATTTACCATTTATTCCTCCGTACGTGGTTGGCCCCGCAAGTTACCCTACGGGATTCGTTGGTATTATATGGGACTTATTACCCCCTACGCAAGGGGAACCGGACAACTATCCAAGACTTGATTTTACCCAGCTTTTTCGCCAGAAAGCGGGGATTTTTCATAGATAATTAACGATTTACTGCTAAAATACTAAGATATGGCACCCAAAAAACCACTGCTGGGCGATAGCGATCCTGACGCCAATGTCGCAAAGGCGTTGATCGACCAATCAGCCATCGACAACGCTAACAGGATCTACGCACAACAACAGGCTGGATCACCTGTGACGGCCAAAACACCTCAACTTGGTGAAGGCGGACTAAATTTGCCGATGGATGCGCTGAAAAAAGGTCCGCCGAAGAAGTACGTCATTCGCTACTGCTTCCCCGACCCCGCCCAATTCCCTAACCCCGGATATTTTGGTGCATTGACAGCAAACAATCCTATCCATCCAGTGAATGAAAATATGAAGCGCGCGGTGCTGGAAGCGTTCAAAAACCTGCAAGCCCAATTCCCTGATCGTTTTGAATTTGAGGAAGTAAAGGATCCCAGCAAGGCGGATGTGAGTTTCGGCGCTGTTCCCGAAATTAATGGCTATGCTGGCGATACACGCGCCAATAAGGCTGTACTATTTTCGGAATCCTCATTCCGTGGCAGCTACCGAGACTCCATGGCCCAAACGGCCATGCACGAAATTCTTCATGCGCCATTCGGACTGGAACATCCGCATGAGACGGACATTGCCCAGAGCGGCTCGGATTTCCAACGTCCTGCCCCCACGCCAGCAAGCTACTATGACACCGTCATGACCTATCCAAAGCCAAATGGCGATAGTTCAGAACCCATGGATTATACTACCCCCTATGGCGCCATGCCAGCGGATGTGGCCGCCATACTGGCCCTGTTTCCGATTCAGGCGGATTTCGATAAAGACGGCCCCGAGCTTGACACCGTAGCGAACGCCAAGGCAGATAACGCGGTTCGCGTGCTTTCAGGCGATGGAACAAACCAGGCGGTTAAGTTCGCCACTGCCGAGGAATCCACTATCTTCCAGCCCATCCAGGATACGGGAAACGATACGCTGAAGAACGACGGAAAAGATACCGTTTGGGTGCGCCGCACCGCCAATGGCACCATTGTCTATGCCAATGGTAAAGAAACACTCCTTCCCGTTACGTTCGAACATTTTGAGGGCAATATCAAAGAAGGCGATCCTAAACGCGCCCTCATCGCCCAAGCAACGCCCAAAGGTAGCGGAATAAGCGTTTAGGCGCTGATTTTCTTTCTTAATCATCCCCTAAAGCAGCCCAAAAGCCGCTTGCAATCCCTCAGAAACCTCGTTATACAGCGCGTCCCCTTAGGGGGCATGGAGCCGGGCGAAGGCATTTGCCTAGGTACCAACCGCAGATGCGGAGTAACTTTGACTCATAGGAGAAAACAATGCCGAAGATGAAGACCAAGAGTGGCGCGAAGAAGCGCTTTAAGCTGACCGGGACCGGCAAAGTCGTTGCCGGACAATCGGGCAAACGCCACGGGATGCGCAAGCGTTCGCAGCGTATGATCCGCAATGCACGCGGCACCACGATTCTCAATGAATCGGACGCCACGACCATTCGCAAAAATTTCCTCCCTTACGGACTATAGGAGCGCACCATGGCCCATGTTAAACGTAGTGTCACCGCACGCGCCCGTCACAAAAAAGTCCTCAAACGTGCCAAAGGTTATCGCGGCCGCGCCGGCACCTGCTATCGCGTCGCCCACGAGCGTACCGAAAAAGGTATGCAATATGCTTACCGCGACCGTCGCACACGCAAGCGCAACTTCCGCGCCTTGTGGATCCAGCGTATCAACGCCGCTGTGCGCGAGCACGGCATGGTTTATTCGCAGTTCATGAACGGCCTGATCAAGGCTGGTATCGTGATCGATCGCAAAGTCCTGGCCGATATCGCCGTCAAGGACGCCGCGATGTTCAAAGAACTGACCGTGAAAGCGCAAGCGGCGATTAAGTAGCCCTCACCCAAAATTGCCCTCTCCCGAAATCGCAAGGGCGATTTCGACCTCTCCCGGTGGGAGAGGTAAGCAAGCCGCACGTTCTTGCCTCTTTCTTCCAATCCGCGCCAGCGGATACACCTCTCCCATCGGGAGAGGTCAAAATCCACATCGTGAATTTTGGGTGAGGGCTTTGCTGGATTTCAAAATCACAATGCGCTAACGATGCTGCATGACATCAAACATACAAATAGAAATCAAAGACCCGGGGATTAAAAAAATCTTCGAGCGCGGAATTGCGGCGAGCGCTGCGGCGGCCACGTCGAAAGATTTATACGAGGTGCAGGTAAGCTATCTTGGAAAAAGCGGCGAGCTTACCGCTGAATTGAAAACGCTGGGCACATTGCCACCGGAAGCCCGCAAAGAAAAAGGCGCGGAAGTAAATAAAGCCAAGGACGAATTAAGCACATTCCTTGAGAAAAGAAAATCCGAACTCGAAACCGCCGAGCTGAATAAGAAACTCGAAACCGAAACCGTCGATGTCACCCTGCCCGCCTCGCCCGCTGCTGCTGGCTCCATTCACCCCATCACGCAGGTGACGGAAGAACTCACCGCAATTTTTGCCGACTTTGGGTTCAGTGTCGCTGAAGGCCCCGAGATCGAGGACGACTTCCATAATTTCACCGCGCTCAATATTCCCGAATCGCATCCGGCGCGGCAGATGCATGACACGTTCTATTTAAGAGGTGACAAGTGGCAAGTGGCAAGTGGCATGGAGCACCTGTCACCTGCCACCTGTCACCTGCCACTCCTTCGTACTCACACCTCGCCGGTACAAATCCGCACGATGATGTCGCAGAAGCCGCCCATCCGCAATATCGCGCCGGTCACGACCTATCGTTCGGATTCGGACCAGACCCAGACGCCGATGTTCCACCAGATCGAAGGGTTGGTGATTGAAAAAAATATTCATATGGGACACTTGAAGGGTATCCTGCA
>JANNSK010000046.1:0-7039 GCA_031402515.1 Alphaproteobacteria bacterium
GCAGCTCCGCCTGCTTCTTGAACCACTCAGTGATGGTAGAGGCAATATTACCAATGTATCCATGACCGCTTATCTCGATGGCATCGACAAGAAACGAGCGGAGGCAACGGCACTGGCCGCTGCAACACCAATCGTAACGCACAATCCCGCATCACCACCGCCGGTCGATGAATCAGCCCTTGTTGTACCCCCGCAAGATTTGTTGCCAGTGCCGCCAGCAGGAACGCCGTCACCGACCGTTGTGCCTGAAGCGGTGAACCCGCCAGAGCAGCCTGCTTCACAACCCGCATCGGAGGAACCCGCGGCGGAAGAACCCGGCGCACCGGTAGTGGAAGCGCCGGTGCCACCAGTGGCCACCAATAATACAGCCGCCGCACCGGTAGCGGTGGCTGACAATAAAACATTCGCCGTTCGTCGCCTCACCGAATTGCGTGCACAGGGTTCGGAGGTTGATGAGGACGAACGCATCACGGCGCTTTTGAACCTGCGCGAAATACTGCGCTATGCCGATCCAACAGACAGTATCAAAACCCAATTCGCTGACCTATTCAGCACCATTGGCTCTGCCGCCTCCATGCAGGCGGGCACAGCGGTGCCAACTCCAGTCACACCGGCAGTTGCCACTATTCCCCTATCGCGGGCGTAACTGTTTGTAACGTTCACGCAAGCAATACCAATCGTCCTTACCCACCGAATTTGCTGCGCTGCATTAACGAATATGAATGTCTCTTGCCCGGCGGAGTGCTAATAATCGCTACAAAATAAGACCAAGTGGCGAGACATGTATGACAGCATCCTCCTTTACGGCGCCTTCCTCGCTTTCATGTAAGAAGCCGGATGTGTTCCATCTTTCCTTGCCGGATGGACCGTTGACACTTGAACAGGATATCCGACGCCTGCTGATCACGGGGCTCTTGATACTGGACGAAGGAGACCATCATAAGGATGGTGAAATCGATCTTGCCGCGCTCGGTGTTCCTTTGGTCAACGGCTTGCCTCTGGCGATCAAGTTACATGACGATCAGTTCACCCCAACGCCCGCCATGACGGCTGTGGTGAATCAGAATGTTGAAGACATCGCGCGCGCATACCGCATTGATTCGCAATATGGTGGTTGCAGTGTATCTGACGTGGCTGATTACGTTACGAACGTGGTGATTGTCGACATGGTCAACGCCATCCGCGAAAAATCCGTCGCCAGTAGGTAACCACAACAGAGGAGTGATTTATGGCCGAGAATGAGATAGCGACTCTCCCCCCGCAGGAAATAGAAGCGGCCATCATGGTTATGGCTGAGGTGTTACCCAAGATATTCGAAAAGCGGGTCTATGAATGGGATGGCGCGGATGGTGCGCTGGATGGCAGTATCCAGAAAGCCAAGGTCATTGAAATGCTAAAAAATACTGGGATTAAAGAGGCGGAGTTCGAATCGGGACACCCGCTGGCGGATGTGCTGGCCGCCGTGCCTAATAATTTTAGAATTTCCTTTCCTAAAATCGTGGCACGAGACGCTGCGGTGGAAATTATGAATCTATTCTTGGATGGCAAAATTCCCATGGGCTTCTTACGGAATGAAGCCGATAACTCGATTGTAGGTGTTCGCATCCTGACGGAGGATGTCGTTCCTGGCCTTGCCGTATTGCTTCAGCAGGCGCGTCCGCTAGGAATAATCGCCCGCCGCTGACTACGCCGCCTTCTTCACACTCGCGTTAGCGAAGTTGGAAGCGGCGAAATCCCAGTTGGCGAGTTTGTCGAGGAACACGCCAACAAAATCCGGCCGGCGGTTCTGGTAATCAATATAATACGCATGTTCCCACACATCGACGGTTAAAAGAGCGGTTTCGCCCTTGGTCATCGGCGTTTCAGCGTTCGGGGTCTTGGTGACAGCAAGTTTGCCGTCTTTGGTCAGCACCAGCCACGCCCAGCCGGAGCCGAACTGGGTAGTTGCCGCGGTTTTGAAGGCCTCGACGAATTTATCGTAGCCACCGAGGTCGCTATCGATTTTCTTGGCGAGTTCACCCGAGGGCCTGCCGCCACCGGATGGTTTCATGGAGTTCCAGAAGAACGTATGGTTCCAGATTTGCGCCGCGTTGTTAAAAATCGCTGCTTTGTCAGCTTTTCCTGAAGTGGCGAGGACAATATCCTCAAGTTTCATGTTCTCGAATTCGCTGCCTGCGACCAGCTCGTTGAGCTTGGTGACATAGGCGTTGTGGTGCTTGCCATGGTGGAACTCGAAGGTTTTGGCCGACATATGCGGCTCAAGCGCGTTGTTGGGGTAGGGAAGCGGGGGAAGGGTGAATGCCATGGGGTCCTCTCTCAGGGGTGATGGTTTTGCGTTGGCGCCGTATGAGAAGGCCTTGCCGCGTGAAGCCATCACTGCCGCACCGGCGAACGACCACTTCAAAAATGCACGGCGGCTGACACTCATACCGACCTCTTGAGGGAGGAAATGTAAGCTGGATGCCGTAAAAACGCAATCGGTCGTTTCAAAGGGCTTACTGCCTGCGTTCAGCAAACTTTCCCACCAACTTCTTCGCTAATTCCGCCGCTTGATGTCCGGATAGGGCGGCGGATTCGACGGAGGCGGGGCGGGATGGGTCGAGCCAGTCCCCGGCCAGAATACATTGCGGGTGGGGGTGGGGGTTCGTTTTGGGTAGTGCCATCGTTGCCATGTCGCACCGATGGCCCGCACGTTTTTCTCGTCCTACTGCCCATTTTCCAAGAGGCTCTCCCTGCAAATACGGGTGGAGTTTGATAAGATATTTCCAGATACGGTCGGTGAGCAGCGCCTGATCGCCATACCACGCACTATCGGCGACACGGATAGCAACGCGGATGATGTTTTTATCGTAACGTAGGAGGTCGCATGGCCCGTCATGGATGAAACGCAGCGTGCCAACCGACTCGCGGTGTGTGGCGGCGAAGGTAATCGTGATAGCACTGTGGGTGGATAGGGGTATGGAAACATCCGGCAGCAGTGAGCACGCAAATGAAGGCGGAGTGGCGAGGATGATGACGTCATTTTCCGCCAGCACCACTTTTTTTCGCGCAAAGTTAAGCGTGGTGATTTTCTCTCCCGCTCGCGTGAATCCGTTCAGCGCATGGCCGAAATAGGCCGATCCACCGCAGTAATCAAGGAACTTAAGCGCGGGTTCAAGAAACGTATCGGCCAGCGTGCGCGCCGCCATATAGAGCTCGCCGCGCTGGTCCAGTAACGCGCTCCGCACCGCTCGGGCGCTCACCGTTTCGGGCGGGGTGTGCAGCCGCAGGCGGGAAAAATTTCGCGCCCATTCGTCGTAAAGTGGATTTTCCTCCGCCATGAAATGCGAAAGCGGAAACGCGTCCGGAAATACCATCCCATATGTCAGTGCTGCGTAATCGGTCATCGAAGCTGCTGGGAATCGCGGTGGTTGCACTGAAGCCAGCCGGTCGCGTGCGCTGATACGGTCGAGATAGCGGAAGGTTTCATGATCGCGCCCGTTAATGAGATGCAGGCCTGAATCCAGCGCGCCAAAGGTCGCATCGTTCGTGCTGCGGCATCGCCCGCCTGCATGGGCCGTCGCCTCGTAGAGTTTGATAGGAAGGTGGGCTTCGGCCAGCGCAGTTGCTGCCGCCAGACCGCTGATTCCTGCCCCGATGACATGTGCTGTGGCCATGGATGAATGATGCGGGAACGGAGGGTAAGACACAAGAGATTCGGCGTAGAAGCAATTGGTAAGCCTATCTTTTTTCTATCTCTGATGCATCGTCCCGTGTGTCTGGTGAAAATGGCGCTACAATTTGTTTCCGTGATGGTCGGTGAAATGGCCGAGTTATCCACCGGACAGTCGCGAATCTTGTCGAGCAGAAATGCAGAAAATGCTATACTGAGCTTAGCATTCCGTGGGTTGCGGGAAGTGTGTTCAGCAGCACTGACAGTCAAAAAATAGTCGCGCAGAATGATCGTGCTAAAGTGCTCGCCATCTATACCATTTCGCACCCGCAGCAATAGTAATAATGATTAAAAAAATCAGTGTGTTCGTTAAGAAATATTGTCCACAACCCGCGATGTGTATGCATAGGGCGATTGCAGAAAACACATAACTTACATGTGTTTAGAGCGCTCATGATGTTTGACGTTTTGAATGAACTCTGCTATGCATCCCTCGCGGTAAAAACAAAAAAATACCCAGATTTATACAGGCAGGTATTTATGAAAGTCCGTCGATTACGCTACGTTTTAGCGGATATGAAGCGGGACGATGCGAGGGCCTCCAGCCTTGCGGTGGGTGCGCTTTTAGTCGTCACGTTGCTGTATGTTTCCACGATGGTCTAAGTGACCGTTGTTTTTTGTGTGGTTCTCGCGGCGAACTTCCTCTAGTTCCGTCGCCTATGTCCGAAGTTGCTTCATTATCCGATGCCATCACGCCGTTTCTGGTCGACCGCGCCGGTGTGCGCGGGCGCGTCGTGAAATTAGGCGCTGTTGCGGAGACCATTCTCGCGCGCTACGACTATCCGGAGCCGGTAGCCAAGCTACTGGGCGAGCTTCTTTTAGTGGCGGCGATGCTTTCCTCCAACCTCAAGCAGGAGGGAATTTTTACCATCCAGATACGTGGAAATGGACCGGTCAGCCTCGTCGTGGTCGATGCGGTTTACGGCGGCGCCCTGCGCGGGTTTGCGGAAATTAAACAAGGTAGGTCACTGCCACTCGAGCCTACCATCAAACAACTCCTCGGCGATGATGCCACTTTCGCCATCACGCTCGATCCCGGCGAGGGGATGCATCGCTATCAGGGTGTGGTGGCGATAGAGGGTGAATCCATTACCGACATGCTCGGCCATTATTTCACCCAATCGCAACAGCTCGATGTGATGTTCAAACTGGCGGTTGAGAAACGTGTGCTGCCCGGCGCATCTCAGCCGATATGGATGGCGGGCGGGCTGATGATCGAGCGATTGCCTTCTTCTAGCTCCCCCCTTGCGGGGGAGTCGGAGCGCTCCTTCAGCGCTCCGGTGGGGGGTGAGGCTGCGAAGATACCCCCCCACGGATTTGCAAGGGCAAATCCCGCTCCCCCTCAAGGGGGGAGCTTAGACAGTTATGAAGGCTGGCGCTATGCGTCCGCCATCACCAACACCTTGAAGGACGACGAACTTCTCGACCCACTGCTCGACGCGCCAACCTTACTCCATCGCCTGTTCCATGAGGAAGGCGTGTGGGTGTATCCGCCGACTAATCTCAGCGTCGGCTGCCGTTGCTCGCGCGAACGGATTCTCAATCTGCTGAAATCCATGCCGCTCGATGAGCGTGCCGACATGGTGAATTCCGGTCCGGCCTCGGTGCATTGCCAGTTCTGCAATACATCGGAAAAGTTTACCGGCGAAGAGTTGGGGTTGAAGGTGAATTAGGCTCTCTTTTTTGTCATTCCCGCGAAAGCGGGAATCTCCTTCAAGGTCATCCCTGCTTGCGCAGGGATGACAAAGGAAGCCAACACGGTGGATATCCTCGAAATTAACCTTGCATTCAACGGCTGCGCCACTAGCGTTGGTTGAACATTCTGCCAATAGAGGGCGAAAAGCTCCTAACTTTCATCGGCACGAGGCGACCCATGTCGCGAGCAAACGTAAAAGACAAACGCAAGGCCGAGCTGATCGCGGCGGCACTGGATTCCATCGCCAAACGCGGGCTGATGGAAACCACCATCACCCATATCAGCAAGGGCGCGGGGATGAGTCGGGGCATCATCAACTTCTATTTTACCAGCAAAGAAACGATGATGCGCGAGACGCTCAAAACCCTCATCGAGGAATATGAGGGCGAGTGGGGCCATGCGCTCGACGGCGTCGGCGATGATGGTCGCACACGGCTTTCCGCCCTCATCAACGCGCATTTCGGCAAAAAACTCTGCTCAGCGCGGCGCCTGAACATCATGACGGCGTTCTGGGGCCATGCGGCGACACAGGCGGCCTACCGGAATCAGCTTGAGGCGGCGGATGCGAAAATCGAAACAGCGCTGACCGAAGCACTGGCGCAGACTTTGGGCGGTTCGCTCGATGAAGCCAAATCGGCGGCGACGCAACTGCATGCGCTGATTCGCGGATTGTGGCTGAACTTTATGCTGAATCCGCAAGCCGTGTCGCGTGAATCGCTGGCGCAGCAATGCCAGAATTTCCTCGACCGCTTAACCGGCGCGCCCGTGCGCATCGTGCATGATAGCGACCTTGCCTCGAAACGGGAAAAGCGTCCCGCCAAACCCATTCGCAAGTCCAAGGCCAAAACCCCGCCCGCGCAAATGGATATCGAAGATTTATTCGCGGTTAGGCGTTAGAGATCACGTCATTACGAGGGTTTTAGGCGTAAGCAATCCAGCACAAACTTGTCATGCCGCACTTGTTGCGGCATCTGGGCAGACCCCGCAACGAGTGCGGGGTGACAAGACTGAGGTTGTTTCAAGGCTTACTCTGGATGAACCAGCATGTGCTAGGCCGCCAGCTTCACCGCTTTCCACTGTTCCAAATCCGCCAGCGCTCGTGCTGTAAAGGCCTGCGGTCGTGCGTCTTTTTTGATGCGGCCTTCGAGCGGCGGAAATAATCCAAAATTGATGTTCATCGGCTGGAACGTCGCCGATTCCGCACCGCCGGTGATATGGGCGAGTAGTGCGCCGAGTGCAGTAGTGTGCGGAGGAAGGCTATTTATTTGCCCTAACAACTCCTCCGCCGCAAAACGCCCTGCCATCAAACCGCAGGCGGCGGATTCGACATAACCTTCGACGCCGGTGACTTGGCCAGCGAAACGAATATGCGGTGCGGATTGGAGGCGAAGTGTTTCATCGAGCAACGTCGGCGAGTTGATGAACGTATTGCGATGGATGCCGCCCAAGCGCACGAACTCGGCGTTTTCCAAACCTGGGATCATTTTGAAAATACGCTGCTGCTCGCCGTATTTGAGCTTGGTCTGAAAGCCGACGATATTATACAGCGTGCCGAGCTTGTTATCCTGCCGTAGCTGCACCACGGCATAAGGTTTGCCCTCTCCCGAAATTCGCTGAAGCGAATTTCGACC